>CAIVQM010000091.1 GCA_903908025.1 uncultured bacterium | reverse complement strand
ATGGGCTACCCGCTGTTCCTGGGCGCTGCCTACTGGACATATCGCGTGCTGGCCCCGGTCCTGGCGCAGAAGCGCGCCGAGCGCGAGCAGGCGAAGCTGACGGAGCCGGCCGACTCAGACGATCAGGCGTGACCGAGGAGCCTCTGCAGTTCGGGTTCCTGATCGGGTGATGCGACGAACAGCAACTCGTCGCCCGTGTCGAGCGGATCATCGGCGGACGGTGCGAACACGCGAGGCCCTCGCACGATCGCGACGAGTGCGGTGTCGGTGGGCCAGTTCTGGTCTCCGACGCGCTGACCGACGACGGGGGAGTCGGACGACAGCGTGATCTCGACGAGGTTGGCGTCGCCCTGACGGAATGTGAACAGGCGCACCAGGTCGCCGACGCTCACGGCCTCCTCGACGAGGGCCGAGAGCATGCGCGGGGTTGAGACGGCGACGTCGACACCCCACGACTCGTCGAACATCCACTCGTTCTTCGGGTGATTGACGCGGGCCACGACGCGGGGGACGCCGTACTCGGTCTTGGCGAGCAATGAGACGACGAGATTCACCTTGTCATCGCCGGTGGCGGCAACCACGACCTGGCAATGGGACAGATTGGCTTCGTCGAGCGCGGAGATCTCGCAGGCATCGGCGATGAGGACGTCGGCACCCTCGACAACGCCCGGGCGTGCGACCTCGGCGTCACGGTCGATCAGCAGGACTTGGTGGCCGTTGCCGACGAGTTCGCGGGCGATGGCGCGGCCGACCTTGCCGGCCCCAGCGATGGCGACGCGCATCAGTGTCCCTCCGCCCCGTGCCCGGGAACTGCCCCGTGCTCGAAGACCTGTTCGACCGTGTCGCGCGCGTCGGCCGCAAAGAGCGCGTGGACGAGATCGCCCTCCTGCAGCACGGTATCGGCATCCGGCAGCAACGCCTGCCCGTAGCGAGTGAGGTAGGCGATGCGGGCGCCGCACGCCAGTTCAAGCGCGCTGGCACGCTTGCCCAGCCAGGTCGAGCCGAGGTGCACCTCGGCGAGGACGATTGCACCGCTCTGGTCGCGGTACTCGTCCTCGGCGCCGAGGGGCAGGATCCGGCGCATGATCTGGCCGGTGGTCCACGAGACGGTGGCGACGGTGGGAATGCCAAGCCGCTGGTAGACCTCGGCACGGCGTGGGTCGTAGATCCGGGCCACGACCTGCTCGACGCCGTAGGTCTCGCGGGCCACGCGGGCGGCGAGGATGTTGCTGTTGTCTCCGCTGCTCACCGCCGCGAAGGCGTGGGCGCGGGCGATGCCCGCGGTCTCAAGGGTCTGGCGGTCGAAGCCGACCCCGGTGACGGTCTGGCCCGTGAACTCCGGGCCCAGCTTGCGGAAGGCCGACGGATCCTGGTCGATGACGGCGACGGAATGACCCGTCTCGTCTAGGCGGTGGGCGAGCAAGGCCCCGACGCGGCCGCATCCGAGGATCACTATGTGCACGGTTGAACGCTACACGCCTCGCGAGCGGACCCGTGCTCGGTGGCGGGTAGGCTCATGGATCGTGCCGATGTCGGATCTTCTCAAGCGTGTTTTCGTCGGGCGCGCGCTGCGCAGCGAGCGCCTCGGCGACACGATGCTTCCCAAGCGCATCGCGCTGCCGGTGTTCGCCAGTGACGCGCTCTCGTCCAATGCATATGCGACCCAGGAAATCCTGCTGGTCCTGTCGCTGGGCGGATTCTCCCTCTACCAGTACGGACCGTGGGTAGCGGCGATGGTTGTCGTCATCTACGCGACCGTGGTGGCGTCCTACCGGCAGACCGTCCACGCCTATCCCAGTGGCGGCGGCGACTACGAGGTCGTCAGCCATAACCTCGGCCCCAACTGGGGCGTGTTCGTGGCAAGCGCACTGATGATCGACTACGTGCTGACAGTCGCCGTGTCGATCTCGTCGGGAGTGGCCAACCTCGGATCCACGATCCCCTTCGTCGAGCACCACAGCGTGTGGTTCGCCGTCGGTTTCACGATCCTGATCATGGTTCTGAACCTGCGTGGCGTGAAGGAGTCGGGCGCGTTCTTCGCGATCCCGGTGTACTTCTTCATCCTGTCGATCTTCGTGATGATCGGCTGGGCCATGATCCAGATGCTCATGGGTCAGACGCTTCTCGCGGAGAGCGCCAACTGGGAGATCGTCGCCGAGAACACCTTCACCGGTGCGGCCCTGCTGTTCCTGGTGGCCCGTGCGTTCTCCTCCGGCACGACGGCCCTGACGGGCATCGAGGCTGTTGCCAACGGCGTGCCGGCGTTCAAGGAGCCGAAGTCGAAGAACGCTGCGACCACGCTGTTCCTCCTCGGTGCCATCTCGATGACGATGTTCGTCGGGATCACGTGGCTGGCGCTCAAGACGCAGGTGAAGATCACCGAGTTCGACAATGATCTGGTCGGGCTGCCGGCCGGTCAGCCGCAGAAGACGGTCATCGTCCAGATCGCCGACGCGGTCTTCCACCACTCGCATATCGGCGTCCTCGTCATCGCGTTCGCCACGGCGATCATCCTCGCGCTGGCCGCCAACACGGCATTCAACGGCTTCCCCGTGCTGGGATCCGTTCTGGCGCGCGACGGCTACCTCCCGCGCCAGCTGCACACCCGCGGTGACCGGCTCGCCTTCAGCAACGGCATCCTCACCCTGGCCGGTCTCGCCATCCTGCTGATCGTCGCCTACCAGGCAAGCGTCAGCGGCCTGATCCAGCTGTACATCATCGGCGTCTTCGTCTCCTTCACCCTGAGCCAGCTCGGCATGGTCAAGCACTGGACCCGACACCTGCGGACCGAGACGGATCGAAGTGCCCGAGGGAAGATGATCCGGTCGCGGCTGATCAACGGCTTCGGGCTGATCATGACGGGCTCGGTGCTGGTCATCGTGCTGGCCACCAAGTTCACCAAGGGCGCCTGGATCGTCGTCATCGCGATGCCGATCATCTTCTTCCTCATGCGCGCGATCCACAGCCACTACGAGCGGGTCAGTCGCGAGATCATGACGGAGGGCTCGGTGGCCATGATGCTGCCGGCACGCGTTCATGTGATCGTGCTCGTCAGCAAGATCCACAAGCCGACACTGCGCGCACTCGCCTACGCCCGCGCTACGCGACCGACCGTGCTCGAGGCCGTCACCGTCGACGTCGACCACGACGACACCATGCGCCTGCAGGATGAGTGGGAGCGCGAGGGTATCCCGGTGACGCTGAAGGTGCTCGCCTCGCCGTATCGCGAGATCACGCGCCCGATCCTCGACTACGTGCGGGACCTGCGCACCGACAATCCCAATGACCTCGTCACGGTTTATATCCCCGAGTACGTCGTCGGCCACTGGTGGGAGCAGTTGCTTCACAACCAGTCGGCCCTGCGACTCAAGAGCCGCCTGCTCTTCACCCCCGGTGTCATGGTCACGAGCGTCCCGTGGCAGCTCCAGTCGAGCGAGCTGGTCGCGGGCCGTGATGACTGAAGACGCCCAGCTGAAGATCGGCGACGAGCGTGTCGTCACGATCGGCCCCATCGCCCATGGTGGCCACTTCATCGCCCACTCGGACGGACGCACGCTGTTCGTCCGTCATGCGCTGCCGGGGGAGCGGGTGCGTGTTCGCGTCACCGAGGTGGCGTCCCGCATCGTCCGAGCTGACGCGATCGAGGTCCTCGATCCGT
>CAIVQM010000090.1 GCA_903908025.1 uncultured bacterium | reverse complement strand
TGGGGTTCGCCGGCTACTTCCTCACCGTCGCCGAGGTCGTCACGCTGATCCGCGCACGCGGGGTGCGGGTTGCCGCCCGCGGATCGGGTGCCGGCAGCCTGGTCAACCACCTGCTCGGTATCTCCGGGGTCGACCCGATCCGGCACGGTCTGCTGATGGAGCGGTTCCTGTCACCGCTGCGTCGAGCCCTGCCCGATATCGACATCGATGTCGAGTCGGCCCGGCGCGAGGAGATCTACCAGTGGATCTTCGACCGCTTCGGCACCGAGCGCACGGCCTGCGTGTCGATGATGGAGACCTACCGGGTGCGCCATGCCGTGCGCGATGTCGGTGCAGCCCTCGGCATGCCCGCGGGGGAGATCGACGCGTTCGCCAAGTCCTTCCCGCATATCCGCGCGCGTGATGCGCGCAGTGCACTCGCTGACCTGCCCGAGCTGCGCACCTCGGGCTTCGGCCGGCTCGCTGCATCAGGCCAGCTCGACACCTTCCTCGACCTCGTCGAGAGCCTCGATGGCCTGCCCCGTCATGTCGCGTTGCATCCCTGCGGGGTGCTGCTGTCGGATGCCTCGCTGCTCGACCGCACGCCGGTGGAGCGCAGTGCGGCCGGCTTCCCGATGAGTCACTTCGACAAGGACGATGTCGAGGAGATGGGACTGTTGAAACTCGATGTGCTCGGGGTGCGCATGCAGTCCTCGCTGGCACATGCGATCGACGAGATCGAGCGCACGACGGGTGAGCGCATCGTGCTCGACGATCATGAACTCGACGACCCGGCGACCTTCGCACTCGTGCAGTCGGCGCAGACCCTCGGCTGCTTCCAGATCGAGTCGCCCGGTCAGCGTGAGCTCATCGGCAAGTTCGCCCCCGAGACATTCGGCGATCTCATCATCGACATCTCACTGTTCCGCCCGGGTCCGGTGAAGTCCGACATGGTGACCCCGTTCCTGCGCGCCCGCCAGGGCTGGAGTGAGCCGGTCTATCTGCACGACGACCTGCGACCGGCGCTGGCGGAGACCTACGGGGTCGTCGTCTTCCACGAGCAGGTGCTGCGCATAGTGGCCACGATGACCGGCTGCTCGCTCGCCGAGGCCGACGAGACCCGACGCACCCTCGGCACCACCGACGGTCAGGACGACATCCGGGCCTGGTTCTATCCCGCCGCCCTCGCGCGCGGCTACGACCTGCCGACCGTCGAGCGGGTCTGGGACGTGCTGCGGGCCTTCGCATCCTTCGGCTTCTGCAAGGCGCATGCGGCCGCGTTCGCGCTGCCCACCTATCAATCGGCCTGGCTCAAGACCCATCATCCGGCGGCGTTCTATGCCGGCATCCTCACCCACGACCCGGGGATGTATCCCAAGCGGCTGATCCTCGACGACGCGCGCAATCGCGGTATCGCGGTGCTCGGCCTGGATATCAATGCATCGGTCGATGTCTACCGCGTCGAGAGTGATGCACAGGGACAGGTGGGTATCCGACTGCCGCTCACCGATGTCAAGGGCATCAGCACCGACGAGGTCGCAGGCATCATCGCCGGTCAGCCGTACGACTCACTGTCCGATGCCTGGCATCGCGCCGGCATGTCCCGACCGACCGCGGAGCGCATCGTCGTCACGGGCGGGTTCGATGCGATGCACGGTCTCGACATCCCCGCAGCGATGCGACAGCGAGGCCGCCTGACCCGCCGTGATCTGCTGCTGCAGGTCGCCGATCTCAGCCGGGCCGCGCGCGGGCCGCGTGACTGTGTGGCGCAACTGTCCTTCGAACTCGGCGATGGCAAGGTCGGGGCATCTGGCCTGCCGGAGATGACATCGGCCGAACGGGTCGGTGCTGAGCTCGAGGTGCTGGGCATGGATGTCAGCCGTCATGTCGTCGACTTCTATGCGCCGATGCTCGAGTCACTGGCAGCCGATGGGATGTCCGTCGTTCGCTCGGCGAACCTGCTCCGCCAGCGATCGCACAGCGAGGTGTTCGTGGCGGGTGTGAAGGTCGCCACGCAGACTCCGCCGGTGCGCAGTGGCCGTCGCGTCATCTTCCTGACTCTCGACGACTCGACCGGTCCGGTCGATGCCACCTTCTTCGACGATGCGCAGGGGCCGTTCGCCGGCACGGTGTTCGCATCCTGGCTCCTGCTCGTGCGTGGTGAGATCCGCCGGACCGGGCCGCGCGGAGTGTCGATCCGCGCCACCGGCTGCTGGGAGCTCAGCGAGGTGCGCCGGGCCTGGCTGGCCGATGGCGTCGCGGGGGTGAGTGCTCTGGTGAACGCGGGACGCAGTGTCGATGCCGTAGCGGATGCCGACGGCGAGACCACCACGCCGGCGCGACGACGAGTGCTCGTGCACGCCAGCGGCTACAGGCAGTCCCCGTACGCCGATATCAAGCCGGCAGGAACGGACGGCTCACGGCCACCGGCGAAACTGTGGCACTCGAGTCCGGGCAGCAGCGGGTGGTAACACGTGACAGGTAGGAGGATGTGCACATGAGTCGCAGTCAGGTGCGACGGCCCACCGGCCGGATCGGGTTCGGCGTTGACGATGCCGACTGCACGATCCTGCATGTCGACATGGATGCGTTCTACGCATCGGTGTCCCTGCGCACCCGGCCCGAACTGCACGGCACGCCCGTCATCGTCGGCGGTGGCGGTCGCAGTGTCGTGCTGTCCGCCACCTACGAGGCGCGTGCGCTCGGCATTCACTCGGCGATGCCGATGTCG
>CAIVQM010000089.1 GCA_903908025.1 uncultured bacterium | reverse complement strand
GGGGGTTCGGGGTGTTCTGGTCGACGCTCGCCGCGCTCATCGCTCCTCCTATGCCTCGGATTGTTACCTTAGTGGGGTGAGCGAAGAGTTAGTTGCCCCGGTGGATGCGGCCCAGGTCGAGCGCAGGCTCGCTGACCGGGAGATCGCATGGCCTGCTCCACACGTGCTCGTGTCGACGGGATCGACCAATGCCGACGCGCTGGTGCTTGCCCGAGAGGGTGCGCCCGAGGGCACGGTCGTCGTGGCTGACGAGCAGACCGCCGGTCGCGGGCGGCTGGGTCGGGAGTGGGTCAGTGCGCCGGGTGCCGGCCTGTGGTGCTCGACGCTCATCCGGATGCCCGCCAGCGCAGGACGAGGCCTGCTGCCGCTGCTGGCAGGGGTGGCTGTGGCCGAGGCCGTCCGGCGACATGGGGTGGAAGCGTCCCTGAAATGGCCCAACGATGTCGTCATCGACGGTCCGGCCCTCGACGGCACTCCCGGCCCGCGCAAGCTCGCGGGGATCCTGGCGGAGTCGGACGGTGAGGACGTGGTCGTGATCGGCATTGGGGTCAACGTGCGCCAGTCGGCCGATCAACTGCCCGTGCCAGCGGCCACCTCCCTGCTGCTCGAGGGGTCTGGTGTCTCGCGTGACGAACTCCTCGTCGACATCCTCACCGGACTGCACACCGGGATCGAGAGCCTGCGCAGGGAGGGTGCCGGCTTCGCGCTCGATGCCTACCGTGCGCTGTGCCTGACCATCGGGCGCGATGTCGTGGTGAGCCTGCCGAGTGGCGAGGTCGTGACGGGACGCGCCGTAGGAGTGGGCGACGACGGCCAACTGCACGTACGCACCGCCGAAAAAACGATGTCTGTCGCCGCTGGCGACGTCATCCATGCCACGATCTGACCATGGCCTACCCGCAGAAGCTCCTCGCCCCTGACGAAGTGATCAAGTTCGAGACCCGCCCACACTGGCGTGCCCTGTTCGTTCCGGCAATCGTTCTCATCGCGACGGTGTTCGGGATGAGCTGGCTGTACTTCTGGATCGATTCGCAGATGTTCGGGGGAACCATCATCCGATGGATTGTCCTCGCGGGCGGCGTTGCCGTCCTCGCCTTGTGGGCGGTCCGCCCCTTCCTGCGCTGGATCACGACCGAGTACGTCTTCACCGACCGGCGCATCATCGTGCGGTCGGGCATCATCACCCGGCAGGGCAAGGACATGCCGCTGGCGAAGGTCAACAACGTCTCCTTCTTCGTCCCGGCGATGGGCCGTGTGCTCAACTACGGCGGCCTGGTCATCCAGTCAGCGGGCGAGAACGACGGGCTGACGATCAACGATGTGCCCGACGTCGAGGACATCCAGCGCGACGTCTACCAGTACATCGAGGCCGACGAGCAGCGTCGACGCGGTGCCGGCGGCAATCAGCTGCCACCGAACAGCACCACCTGACCCGTTCAGCGCGTCGACCTTGAGGTTGCGGGCGTTTCCGGGCGCTGGAAGAGCCACCAACCTCAAGACCGACGGGGTTAGATCGGCGAAGCGGCGTCGCGCTCCGCAAGTTCGCGGTCAGCGGCGTCTTCCGGCACCTCGGGGAACACCCACTTGCGATAGGACCAGAACCGGAACAGCGTGCCGAGGACCAGTCCGATGACGTTCGCACTGATGTTGTCGGCAAGCGCGGAGTCGAGGCCGAGCAGGTAGTGGCTGATCCACAGGCAGCCGACGGCGATGAGCATCGCGGCGCCGTTGAGCAGGAAGAACAGCACGTACTCGCGACCCATGTTCGTGCGGCCGCGGTGCCGGAACGTCCAGTAGCGGTTCCCGAAGTAGGCGAAGGTGGTCGCTGCGGCAACACTCACGACCTTGGCGGTGAGGGGTTTGCCCTCGAGCGGGCCGAAGTACAGCAGCAGGTTGAAGAGCCCCACATCGATGATGAAGGCGAACGATCCGACGATCCCGAACTTCGCGATCTCGTGAACCAGGGTGCCCACCGACTCGTGGAGGCGCCCGAGCAGGCCGGGGCGTGGACTCGCCGCGAGGGGTTCGCTCTCAGGCATGCGCGGAAGTCTATGCGTCCCACGCAGTAGGTTTCCCTCGTGGATACTGGCGGCGCCCCGCGCGTGGGCATCGTGGGCGGCGGGCAGCTGGCCCGCATGTCCGCGGCCCCGGCTGCCGCTCTGGGCATCGGCTTGAGGGTGCTGGCGGCGGCGCCGAACGAGTCCGCAGCCCAGGTCATCCGCGATGTCTCGATCGGGCGGCACGACGACCTCACGGCACTGCTCAAGTTCGCGGATGGCTGCGACGTCGTGACCTTCGACCATGAGCACGTCCCACCGATCCATCTCGAGCAGCTGGAGGCGCGGGGGATCGCTGTCCGGCCAGGCCCCTCAGCGCTCTTCCACGCGCAGGACAAGATCCACATGCGGCAGGCCCTGACGGATATCGGCGTGCCGTGCCCTCGCTGGCGCGTGGTCGCGGAACCTGGCGAGGTTGCTGACTTCGCTGACGAGATCGGCTGGCCCGTGGTCCTCAAGACGTCACGCGGTGGCTATGACGGCCGCGGGGTGTGGGTCGTGGAATCCGTTGAGCAGGCCACGCAGGTGCTCGCGGTGCCGCTCGCTGCCGGCGCCCGGTGGCTCGCAGAGGAGCGGATCGACTTCGTTCAGGAACTGTCGGCTCAGGTCGCGCGTTCGCCGCACGGCCAGGCCGTTGCGTATCCAGTTGTTCGCACGCTGCAGGTCAGTGGCATCTGCTCGGAGGTCGTGGCCCCCGCACCGGGGCTCGCGTCAGCACGTGCTGTCGCGGCTCAGGAGATCGCCCTGCGCATCGCGCGCGACCTCAACGTCACCGGCATGCTCGCGGTGGAAATGTTCGACGACGGGTACGACCTCTACGTGAACGAACTGGCGATGCGCCCGCACAACTCGGGGCACTGGAGCATCGAGGGTGCGCGTACGAGTCAGTTCGAGAACCATCTGCGTGCGGTTCTCGACCTGCCCTTGGGTACTCCGACGACTGTTGCGCCTTACGCCGTGATGGTGAACATCCTTGGTGGAGATGTAGGCGACCTGTACTCCGCCTACCGGCACGTGCTGGCACGTGATCCCGGGCTGAAGGTGCATCTGTATGGCAAGGCGGTACGTCCCGGCCGAAAGGTCGGGCATGTGACCGTCCTCGGCGACGACCTTGAGGAACTATTGGCACGTGGCCGGCATGCGGCCGACTATTTCGCGGGAGTCATCGATGAGTGAGAGCCCTCAGGTCGCCATCTGCATGGGCAGCGACTCCGACTGGCCGGTGATGCAGGCCGCGGCGGTCGTCCTCGAGGACTTCGGCATCGCCCACGAGGCGATGGTGCTTTCTGCGCATCGCATGCCGCATGAGATGGTCGCGTTCGGCTCGAGCGCTGCCGAGCGCGGTCTCAAGGTCATCATCGCGGGCGCGGGCGGCGCCGCGCACCTGCCGGGCATGCTCGCGTCGCTGACGCCGCTGCCGGTCATCGGCGTCCCGGTATCCCTGTC
>CAIVQM010000088.1 GCA_903908025.1 uncultured bacterium | reverse complement strand
GTCGATGATGGTGCCCGCGGGTGGCTTGGCATTGATGACGATGCCATTGGCGACCGACTCGGAGAACTTCTGGGTCACGTCGGCCTTGAGTCCGACCTCCGTCAGGGCGGCTTTCGCCGCGGTCACCTTGCGGCCCTCGATATCGGGCATCGGGACCGGTTCGGGGCCCTTGGAGATGACCAGGTCCACGGATGTGCCGGGCTTGACCGAAGCCCCGGCCTTCGGATCGGACGTGACCACGGTGCCCACCTCGGCCTTGTCGTCGAACGCCTCGCGCACTGCGCCCACGACGAGATTCACCGCGGTGATGGCATCGGTGGCGGCTGCCTGGGTCAGCCCCTTGAGGGTCGGAATGCCGTAGCGCTCCGGACCCTTGGACACCGCCGCCGTAACGGTGCCGTCGATGCGCACTCGCTCGCCGGCCGCGGGGTCGGTGCTGATGACGGTCTGCAGCGGGGCGGTCTCGCTGTACTGCTCCTCACCAACCTCGAGGTGCAGGCCCACGGCCGTCATTGCTGCCGTGGCGTCGTCGAGGGTCTGGCTGACCACATCGGGCGTGGGGACGGTCTTGCCGGGTCCGGCGGCCAGATACCACCCGCCGAAGGCCGTGGCCAGCACGGCGACGACGACCAGCACGATGAACAGCGGTGCCCGGCTGCGCCGGTAGCGTGCCGGTTCATCGTTCCGAGCGGTCTGAGCGGTCTGAGCGGTCTGCGACGTCCGAGCCGTTCGAGTCGGCGGGGGAGTCCCTTGGGTGGGAGCACCGGGCCGACCCGCAGCGAGCTGCGAGGCCATGGCGATATCGACGACGAGGGTGTCATGGGAGTCGATGAACGGCCGCGGGGGCGGCAGTGATGCGCGGATCCGACGGGTGTCGGCCAGGAAGTCGAAGGCTGTCTGGTAGCGCAGGGTGGCGTCCCGACGGGTCGCTGTGACGACGAGGGCGTCGACCTCGGGCGGGATCGCGCGCACGATCGACGACGGCGGCGGCACGTCACTGTTCACGTGCTGGTAGGCGACGCTCAGCGGGCTCTCACCAGCATGCGGCACCTGCCCCGTGATCATCTCGAAGAGCAGGATCCCCGCGGCGTAGACGTCGGAGCGGCCATCGGCCTCACCACGCTCGACCTGCTCCGGCGAGAGATACGCGACTGTGCCGATGATCATGCCCTGCGTGACGCTGTGACCGTCGGCCTCGACCGCCCTCGCGAGGCCGAAGTCAGCGACCTTCACGCGGCCATCGTCGGAGATCAGCACGTTCTCGGGCTTGATATCGCGGTGCACGAAGCCGGCGGCATGGGCTGCGACGAGGGCTTCGAGCACGGGGTCGAGGAAGACGAGTGCCTGCTCCGGGGTGAGCGGGCCGTACTGGCGAAGCACATCGCGCAGTGTCCGGCCTGGCACGTACTCCATCGCGAGGTAGACGATCCCGTTGTCGTCGCCCTGGTCGTAGACGGCGACGACATGCCCGTGGGTCAGGCGGGCCGCTGCCCTGGCCTCGCGCTGAAACCGCGACACGAAGGCCTGATCGTGGGCGAGGTGCGGGTGCATGATCTTGAGGGCGACCACCCGGTCCAGCCGGAGGTCGAGGGCCTCGTAGACGGTGGCCATGCCACCTCGGGCAAGCAGGGAGAGCACTCGGTAACGGCCGTCGACGGTGGTCCCGACGAGTCCGTCCTGACCAGACGTCTCCACGCTCGCGAGTCTAGGTTGGTGCGCGAGGTGCTCGGGGTTGCCACGCCCTCCCCGGGGCCTCGGTCACGCGAGGGCGGCCAGCACGGTGGCGAGCCGGTCGTCGAGACCGCCGGTGACCTTGATCACGGTGCTGCCCTGCGAGCGCAACTGATCTCGAACGAGCGTGGCGATCAGGTCGTTGGCGCGGTCACGTGCGGCGGGACCATCACGCTGGACGCCGTCGGGAGTCCATGGGATGTCGGAGTCGCACCAGACGATCAGGTCGTAGCCGCGAGCATGCTCGACGGCGGGTG
>CAIVQM010000087.1 GCA_903908025.1 uncultured bacterium | reverse complement strand
CTGGAGATCGTCGACTCCGTGTGGTGCGACTACCGGTTCGGCTGGGCCGACAACACCGCCGACGGCTCGTCGGCGGCCTACGTCGTCCTCGGGCCGCAGGTGTCGTTCGACGGTGACGATGACCTCGCCTCCCTGCCTGTTTCCCTTGAACGCAATGGCGATTCATGTGGATCCGGCCGGGGAGCTGATGCCATGGGTGACCCGCTGGTGGCACTGGCCTGGTTGTCGGACCGGCTGATCGAGCGGGGGGAGCAGTTGCGCGCGGGCGATGTCGTCATCACGGGCGGGCTCACCCGCGCGGTGCCGTTGGAGCCCGGCGACGTCGTTGTGGCTCTCATCGGCGCGGTGGCCGTCACCGCGCACGGGGCTGCAGGGACTGTGGTTGAATGCTGATTCAGTTTCCGTCATTACGGTAGACGGCACAGAGGACGGCATGGGGGCCACGTGAACGTCGGGGACGACGAGCAGGCAGCCCTGCGTGCTCGGCTGCAGGCGACCATCGACAGTTTCCTGGACCCACACGTCTTCATCCAGGCGATCCGCGATGAGCGGGGGGTCATTGTCGACTTCGTGTATCTGGATGCCAATGAGGCTGCCTGCGTCTACAACAACCGCACACGCGAAGACATGATCGGTGCCCGGCTGCTGGACATCCTGCCGGGCCATGCCTCATCCGGGATCCTCGCCGACTATGCGCGGGTCGTCGAGACCGGCGAGCCGATCGCCGCCGACTCGCTGCCGTACTTCAACGAGATCATCGGAGAGGAGCGTCAGTCCGACCTGCGATGCATCCGCGTTGGCGAGCACCTGAGTGTCACCTGGCGTGACGTGTCGGACAGGGTCGCTGCTGCGGATGCAGCTCGGAAAGACCGTGAACTCCTGCAGTCGACCCTCGACTCGCTGCTGGACCCGCACGTCTATGTCGGAGCCGTGCGCGACGGTGATGGGCGGGTGATCGATTTCGTGTACGAGGGCGCGAACGATGCGGCCTGCCGCTACAACCGGGTCGCTCGTGCGGACCTGCTCGGTACGCGCCTACTCGAACTCCTCCCCGGTCATGCGGGCAGTGGGCTGCTAGCGCTTTACGCAGAGGTGCTGGAGACCGGGCAGCCAGCCGTTCTCGACGACTTCCTCTACCCCCATGAAATCGTCGGCGAGGATCGCTGGTTCGACATGCGCGTGAACCAGGTCGGCGATGGCCTCAGCGTCACCTGGCGCGATGTTACGGATCGGCATGATTACGTTTCGTCGCTCGCGGACAGCGAGGCGCGCTACCGCATCCTCGCGGAGAACGCGTCTGACATCGTGGCGCATCTGCGGGGAGCCACGATCGTGTGGGTCTCGCCTGCAGTGACACGGATCCTCGGCTGGGAGCCGTCCGAGATGATCGGACTGCTCGCCACGGACATTGTTCATCCGGACGAGGTTCAAGACCTCGTCGAGCAGATGTCGACGCGATTGGAGACCGAGCAGTCGCGGATGCGATTCCGACTGCGGGCTCGCAACGGGGCCTTCCACTGGTTCGACGTGCAAGGGTCGCCCCTCATCGGGGTGGATGGGAGCCAGGACGGGCGGGTCGCCGCCTTCCGGCTCGTCGACGACGAGGTTGCCGCGCAGACCGCCCTCGAGCTACGAGCACGTCAGGATGCGCTGACGGGTCTGGTGAACCGTCAGGAGATGTTCGAGCGCGTCGATGGACTGTTCCGCCGCTCGTCGCGCACGGGTCGGGAGATTGCGATGGTGTTCTGCGATGTCGACGATCTCAAGAGAGTGAACGACACGTTCGGGCACGCGGCAGGTGATGAGCTGCTGCGCATGGTGGCAACCCGGATGTCGTCGTCGGTGCGCGGTGGCGATGTCGTGGCCCGCATTGGCGGCGATGAACTGCTGGTCGTCCTCGACGGCGTGCACGACCTCGATCAGGCCGAGGAGCTCGCGAACAAGCTGCGCGCGATCGTCGCCGAACCGGCCCTGATCGGTGAGCAGTGGCACCACGTCACGATGAGCGTCGGCGTTACGCTGGCTGTCCCGGGCGAGGATGTCGATGCTGTCGTCGCGCGTGCAGATGAGGCGATGTACGCCGCCAAACATGGGGGTCGCGACCGCGTCGTCGCCGTCTGACGCTTCTCAGACGATGTTGACCTCGCCGCGGAAGCCGCCGTCGACGAACCGCTTGACGCTCAGCGGCGCCACATCTACGACCGGCTCATGCCCGAGATAGAGATCCCTGATGACTTCACCCACGGCCGGACCCTGCAGGAAGCCATGCCCCGAGAAGCCGGTGGCGTACAGGAACCGGGACACCCCGGTGGACTCTCCGATGAGGGCATTGTGGTCGGGGGTGACCTCGTACAGGCCGGACCAGCGGTGGGCGATGCCGACATCGAGCAGGGCCGGGCAGCGGGCGTCGATGGCGGACATCAGGTCGGCGAGCCACTCCTCGCTGTAATCCAGGTGGAAGCCGGGCTGCTCACCTCGGTAGGACATCCCGAGCAGGATGCCGGGGCCCTCACGATGCAGGTAGAAGGTGGTCGACGCATCGATGGTCATCGGCATGGTGGGCGGCATCAGCGCGGCCAACT
>CAIVQM010000086.1 GCA_903908025.1 uncultured bacterium | reverse complement strand
GGTTCGAGGCTGCCGGTGCCGTCATGGCGGAGAACCAGGTGCTTCGAACGCTGGCCGACATCGCGGGCCTGCCCGCATCAGCCGGTGGCGTGTTCGTGTCCGGCGGGTCAGCGGGGAACCTGTCGGCACTCGTCGTCGCCCGCGACACGCATCGCCGCCGCCGTGCCGAGGCGGGCCTGCCGGAGATCCCCCTGCGCGTCGTCGTCAGTGACCAGGCGCACTCGTCGATCACCAACACCCTCAACATCACGATGATGACGGCACTCGTCGTCGACACTCCCGATGGAGTCCTGACGGGTGCGGCCCTGCGAGCGGCGCTAGCTGGCCGCAACGATCTGGACGATGTGTGCGCCGTGGTGGCGACCACCGGGACGACCAACGCCGGGATCATCGACGATGTCGCCGGAGTGGGCGAGATTGCGCGCGAGCGAGGATGGTGGCTGCATGTCGACGGCGCTTACGGCGGGGCCGGCATGCTTGCTCCTGAACTGCGGCACCGATACGCCGGCGTGGAGCACGCCGACTCGATCGTCATGGACCCGCACAAGTGGTGGTTCGCACCATTCGACTGTGCGGCGCTGCTCTACCGCGACCCGCGACTGGCGAAGGCGGTGCACACGCAGGACGCGTCGTACCTCGACGTCATCCACGAGCATGACGACATCAACCCGAGTGACCTCGCCTACCACCTGACCCGCCGTGCACGTGGGCTGCCGTTGTGGTTCTCGATGGCCGTCCACGGCATCGGCGCCTATCGCGACGCGGTGCAGCACTCGCTCGAGATGGCGCGTTACGCGGCCGAGCGAATCGCGGCACGTCCCGACTGCGAGTTGATCCGCGAGCCGGATCTGTCCGTCGTGCTGTTCCGGCGCCACGGTTGGGGGCATGCGGAATACGACGCGTGGTCGCGTCGTCTGCTCGAGGCGCAGCGCGCCTTCGTCACCTCCAGCGGGTGGCGCGGTGAGACCGTTGGGCGACTCGTCTTCCTGCATCCGGCCACGACGACCGACATGGTCGACGAGGTCATCGCCGCGCTCGACTGACGTTGCGGTTGGATGGCGGGGTGTTCTCCCTGCTCGCGGTGGTCGTGCCTCTGGGCATCGCGGCTGCCGTCACCCCGACGCTGATAGCGCTGCAGTTGCTCGTCGTGGCGGGCAGCGTCAGGTGGCGCAGTCGCTCGCTGGCGGTGGTGGTGGCAAATGCCGTCGCCTTCGGGATCGTGATCGCGTTGGTGACGTTCGGTCTCGCCAAGTTGCCGGACGCGGGCACGGGCGGGGGAGGCGGAATCGACGCCGCCATCCGGATCGGTGCCGGCGTGGTGCTGGGGCTCTCGTCCATCTGGTTCTTCCTGCCGCACCCGGCGATGGCGGAACGGGTGCGCGAATCCCTCGAGTCCCGGCAGGCCCACGCATCCATCTGGGTGTTCTTCGCGCTGGCGTTCTACTTCGGCATCACGGACCTGTCGTCATTCATCGTGCTGCTGCCGGCGCTGCACGACATCACGGCCTCAGCGATCGCCATCGAGGAGAAGGCCGTTGTGTGGGCTGTCGTGCTGTTCCTGGCACTGCAGGCGACGATGCTGCCGCCCCTGGTCCGGCTCGCGGGTGGTCAGCGTGTGGTCCCTGGCCTCAAACGCAGCTACGGGTGGGTGATGCGCAATCAGTTCCCGATCGTCGGGGTGGTGTGTGCCGTCGTCGGGGTGTTCCTGCTCGTGACGGGAATCGTCCGGCTCGGATGAGCCGGACGATTCGTCGTGCGTGGGTGTGGAGCCGCCGGGTCAGTTGGTCAGGCCGGCCTTCTTCAGGGCCTTCCACGTCAGGGGCAGCAGACCAGCGGCGGCGAGCAGCTTGATGGCATCGCCGACGATGAAGTCCTTGACGCCGTAGGCCCACGCCGAGTCGGCACCGAACCACGGGATGCCGAGGTCGTACTTGAGCCAGGTGGCGCCGATGCCGTAGATGATGACGCTGCCGAGCAGCATGAGGCCGACGGAGCGGAGGAAGGACCGCGTGGCGCCGTGCTCGGCGATCCGGCCGATGATGAAGGCCGCGACGATGAAGCCGATGACGTAGCCGAACGCCGGGCCGCCGAAGCCGCTCTCACCTTGGGCGAACCACGGCATGCCGATCGAGCCCAGCAGTGCGTAGAGGGCCATGGCCGCCGCGCCCCGCAGTGAGCCGAGGGCCCCGGCCGCCAGGATCACGGCGAAGGTCTGCAGGGTCACCGGCACGGCGGGATTCCACGGCAGGTAGAAGGCGATCTGGGCCGAGAGGCCGACGAAGGCGGCACCGCCGGCCACGAGCACGGCATTGCGAACCGCCGAACGGCCGAAGACATCGGCGAGGACGCGCGGTTGTGGGGCGGCAATGGCCATGATTCCTCCGTGGCTGGGGGTGAGGCGATGCGAGAACCCTATCGAAATGCCCGGAGTGCCGTTGCTGCTGGCGGACTGGTTGCCGTTATCCTCATCACACGTGCACATGATCGTGTGGGTGCTTCTTTGAGGACGCTGGGGAAGGCGACTCTCGAAGGAGGCAGCAGTGACGATCGTGGTGAACGCGAAGGGTGCGTCCAACAGCGGTCCCGCTATGGGGCCTGCTCGGGGCGTCATCTTCATCCATTCATGCCCACGTGCGGTGAGTCCGCATGTCGAGTGGGCACTGGCCGCCGTATTCGGCACGCAGGTGCCCATCGACTGGTCCGAGCAGCCCGTGGCTCCGGGCACAGTGCGCGCCGAGCTGATCTGGGGCGGCCCGCAGGGCACGGGTGCCAAGGTCGCCAGTGCGATGCACCCGTTCCGTCAGCTCCGCCACGAGATCACCGAGGACCCCAGCCCGGGACGTGAGGGTGAGCGGTTCTCGTCGACGCCCAGCCTGGGACTGTTCCGCGCGACCATCGGTGTCCACGGTGATGTGATGGTTCCGGAGGACCGCCTGCGCACGGCGGTGGCGCAGGCCCTCGTCACGGGCGACGCACTGGCCGATGAGATCTCGCGGCTGATCGGCGCTCCGTGGGATGAGGAGCTAGAGGCCTACCGCTGTGCACATGAGGGCTCGACAGTTCGGGTGCTGCACCAGGTCGTCTGACCGATTCGACCCGCGCGGATCGCTACAGCGGGATATTGCCGTGCAGGCCGCGGACGCCGGGGGTGTCCAGCAGCACCCGGGCAACCGTTGACCGGGTCTTGGCCGGGCTCACGACCTCGTCGACGACGCCGATCTCGACCGCCCGCGCGATGCCACCGGAGATGACCTCGTGCTCGGCGGCCAGTTCGAGCTCAACCTGTGCGCGGGCATCCTCGGGCACCTCGGCCAGCCGGCGGCGATGCAGGATGCGGATGGCGGCCACGGCCCCCATGACGGCGACCTCGGCATCGGGCCACGCGTAGACCTTGGTGGCGCCCAACGAGGCGGAGTTCATCGCGACGTACGCGCCGCCGTAGGCCTTGCGCGTGACGACGGTGACTCTCGGCACGACGCACTCGGCGAAGGCGTGCAGCAGCTTCGCACCGCGGCGCACGACGCCCTCCCACTCCTGGCCCACGCCCGGGAGGTAGCCGGGCACGTCGACCAGGACGACCAGCGGCACGGCGAACGCGTCGCACATCCGGACGAAGCGCGATGCCTTCTCGGCGCTGGACGAGTCCAGGCAGCCGCCGAGGCGCAGCGGGTTGTTTGCGACGATGCCGATCGTGCGGCCGCCAAGTCGGCCGAGGCCGACGACGATGTTCGGTGCCCACTTGGCATGCAGCTCGACGAAGGTGCCCTCGTCGACGAATGCCTCGAGCATCGGGTGCACGTCGTAGGCGCGACGCGAGGAGTCGGGCAGGTTGGCGGCGAGGTCGACGTCCGGGACGGCGTCGAGGTCGAGTGAACCCTGGTGCCCGAGCAGATTGGCGAGCGTGCGTGCGTGCTCGAGCGCCTCGGCCTCGGAATCCGTGGTGATGTGCACGACGCCGCTACGGCGCCCGTGCGGCTCCGGGCCGCCGAGGCGCTCCATGTCGACGTCCTCGCCGGTGACCGAGCGAACTACCTCGGGGCCGGTGACGAAGATGCGGCCGGCCGGGCCGAGGATCACGATGTCGGTCAGTGCGGGGCCGTACGCCGCGCCGCCAGCTGCCGGGCCGAGGACGACGGAGATCTGCGGGACCTTGCCGGATGCACGAGTCATTGCGGCGAACACGCGGCCGACGGCATCGAGGCTGGCGACACCCTCGCGCAGGCGGGCACCACCGGAGTGCCACAGTCCGACGACGGGTGCGGAGTCGGCGAAGGCGCGGTCGTAGGCGGTGACGATGGCGCGGCACCCGTCGGTACCCATGGCACCGCCCTGCACGGTCGGATCGGTTGCGAAGGCGACGACGTGCGTGCCGTTGGCCCGTCCGACGGCGGCGAGCACGCCGCGGTCGTCCTCCGGCGTGATGGCCGTGAACTGGCCGTCGTCGAAGAACGCGGCGAGCCGTACGCGCGGAGAGCGGGGGTCGATCTCCGGCTCAGTGGTCGCCGCCTGTGTCATGTCATGCACTCCTGAATACGAGGGCGACGTCGTGGCCGCCGAATCCGAACGAGTTGTTGATCGCGGCGATATCGCCATCAGGCAGTGCCCGCGGTGTGCCAGCGGCGACGTCGAGGTTCACCGCTGGGTCGAGCGAGTGCAGGTTCGCGGTCGGCGGGACGAGGCGGTCGCGCAGCGCCAGCAGTGTGAAGATCGACTCGACCGCGCCGGCGCCGCCGAGCAGGTGGCCGGTCATCGACTTGGTGCCGGTGATCACGACGCCGTCGGTGTAGGTGCCGAGTGCGCCGCGGATGGCGACCGACTCGGCGATGTCGCCCTGCGGCGTCGACGTGGCATGTGCGTTGACGTGGACGATGTCGGCCATGGAGAGGCCGGCTTCCTCGACCGCGAGGGTCATGGCGCGCGCTGCGCCGAGGCCCTCGGGATCGGGCTGCGCGATGTGGTGGCCGTCGGACGTGAGCCCAGAGCCGCCGTAGATGCCCAGGACGGTTGCGCCGCGGGCCGCAGCGAACTCGGCGGACTCGAGCACGAGCACGCCGGCACCTTCGCCCATGACGAAGCCGTCGCGGTCGATGTCATAGGGCCGCGACGCCGCTGTCGGATCGTCATTGCGGGTGGACAGGGCGCGCATCGCGGCGAACCCGGCCATCGTGATGGGGTGGATGACGGCCTCGGTGCCGCCGCAGATGACCACGTCGGCGCG
>CAIVQM010000085.1 GCA_903908025.1 uncultured bacterium | reverse complement strand
CACTCTTTCCCTACACGACGCTCTTCCGATCTCGGCTCCGCTTCAGCGCAGGGTCTCGTCGGCCTCGTCGGGCCGATGCCCGTATCCGGTCCGCGCAAGCTCGCGGACAGTGCGCCGTGCGCCAGCACCGCGAAGAGCAAGGCCATCAGCTACCTCGCCA
The DNA here is from genome assembly GCA_903908025.1 of uncultured bacterium. GTDB lineage: Bacteria > Actinomycetota > Actinomycetes > S36-B12 > S36-B12 > UBA10649. The sequence continues at coordinate 5,160 of CAIVQM010000085.1, read as the reverse complement.
AGGGACTGGCAGCCACCGGCACGCTCACGTCGGCCCTCAGCGCCGGTCAGCCCGACTACGCCAACACCGCCACTGCGGTCCTCGGACTGGTAGCGGCCGGCAAGGGCCGAGCGTCCATCGCGAAGGCGGTCTCGGCACTCAAGGCGAATGCGGCCGAGTTCACCGCCGGGGGCAACCCGACCGCGACCGGACTGCTGCTGCTCGTTGCGCAGGCCACCGGCGGCAAGCCGAGCGCCTTCGGCGGGCTCAATCTGGTGAACGCGCTCAACGCATCGATCCGCAAGTAGCGTCATGACGGGGACGACGGCTCGCAGGCCCGGTGCAGGTGCACTGGCCTTGCTCGCCGTTGTCCTCGTCACCCTCATCTCGGCATCACCGGCTCACGCGTCGGCCTACCGCTACTGGACCTACTGGCAGGCGCCCGTCGGAACCACCGGTTGGACGTTCGCCACCCAGGGCCCCGGCACGTCGATCCCGATCGACGGGTCCGTGGAGGGCTGGCGCTTCGCGGTGACCACGCGCACCGGGACACAGGCCGATATGCCGTCACCGGCCCCGGACTTCGCCACCGCGTGCGCGACCACCCCCGCTGTCGACGGTCGCAAGCGCGTCGCGCTCGTCATCGACACTGGCCGGCCCACGGACGCCCCCGCCGGGCAGCAGTCACCCGCACCGAGCGTCACCTGCGTCGTCGCCGACGAGGACGCCACCGGCTATGACGTGCTCCGATCCGTGGCGGACGTTCGCACCGAGAACGGCTTCATCTGCGGGATCGCCGGTTATCCCGTCGGCGAGTGCGCGCCGGTTCTTGATGATGCAGCAGTCGCGGAGATCGCTGCGGCGGCGTCCGCTGCGTCGAGTGCCCCTCCGACGTCACCGACGACCGCCATGGATTCCGGCAGCACATCAGCACCGATCGAGAACGGCACGCCGTGGGCGGCCGGCGGCGTTCTGGTCGCCGTCATCGCCATCGGCGGCGTCCTGCTGCTGAGGAGGCGACGACATGGGTGATCGTCGTTGGCTGCATCCCGGCGCATGGTGGGTCTGGGCGCTCGGGCTCGCCGCTGCCGCCAGCCGCACCACCAACCCGCTGCTGCTCCTGCTCATCATCACGGCCGCAGCCGTTGTCGTCAGCGCCCGCCGACCGGATGCGCCGTGGGCTCGTTCCTTCGGCTTCTTCGTACGACTCGGATTGATCGTCATCGTGGTCCGGGTGGCCGTGCAGGTCCTCTTCGGGGCTGAGATCGGCACGAAGGTGCTGATCGAACTGCCCGGGATCGGGCTGCCCACGTGGCTCGCCGGCGTGCGGCTCGGCGGTGACCTCACCCTCGAGTCGCTGCTGATGGCGCTCTACGACGGGCTCCGGCTCGCCACGATCCTCATCTGCGTGGGAGCGGCCAACTCGCTGGCTTCGCCGACACGGCTGCTGAAGTCCGTGCCCGCCGCCCTGTACGAACTCGGCGTCAGCGTCGTCGTGACGTTGACCTTCACCCCGCAACTCGTCGCCGATGTCGACCGCCTCGCCACGGCCCGCCGCCTGCGCGGTCGCAAGACGTCCGGCCCGCGCGCCATCGCCGGCGCGGCCATCCCCGTCCTCGAGGGTGCGCTTGAGCGCTCCGTGATGCTCGCCGCCGCCATGGACTCGCGCGGCTACGGCCGTCGCGGGACGGTGTCGGCATCCGCTCGACGAACGTCTTCCATGCTGCTGCTCGGCGGCCTCGTCGCCGCCTGCATCGGCACCTACGGGCTGGTCTCGGCCGATGCCCCCGTCCTGCTCGGCCTGCCCATGCTCGGCCTGGGTATCGCCGTCGCCGTTTCAGGTGTCTGGCTGGCTGGGCGCGCATCCGTGCGCACCAGCTACCGCCCCGACCCGTGGCGCGCACCCGAGTGGCTCGTCAGCGGCGCAGGCGTCGTCGCGGCCGGCACGTTCGCCTTGGCCGGCTGGCTCGCGATGCCCGGTCTGACTGCATCCGTCGACCCGCCCGCCTGGCCGCAGCTGCCCCTCCTCGCCCTCGCCGGTGTCCTCATCGCGATGACGCCCGCACTGACGGCCTCACCCCTGCCGCTGTCCGCCGTTCCACCGCCCCGCGCACCCCGCACGCCCCGCTCGCCCGTGGAGGTCACTGCATGATCACCTTCGATGACGTCACGATCACGTATCCCGGCGCAAGCACGCCGACCCTGACGCATGTCGACCTCGTCATCCCGGAGGGCGAGCTCGTCCTTGTCGTCGGGCGCACGGGCAGCGGCAAGACCACCCTGCTGCGCGCCATCAACGGCCTGGTCCCCCACTTCACCGGCGGCACGCTCGCCGGCCGGGTCATCGTCGACGGGCGCGACACCGCGACCCACCCACCGCGCGAACTGGCCGACCTCGTGGGCGTCGTCCCGCAGGACCCGATGAGCGGGTTCGTCACCGACACCGTCGAGGACGAGTTGGCCTATGGCATGGAGTGCCTCGGTATCGCCCCGGATGTCATGCGCCGACGCGTCGAGGAGACCCTCGATCTGCTCGGACTTGCAGACATCCGGCAGCGCCCGCTGCGCTCGCTGTCCGGCGGGCAGCGCCAGCGCGTCGCGATCGGAGCCGTGCTGGCTGCCCATCCCCGCGTTCTCGTGCTCGACGAGCCCACGTCGGCCCTGGACCCGGGAGCGGCAGAGGAAGTACTCGCCGCGCTGCAACGCCTCGTCCATGATCTCGGGGTCACGGTCGTCATGGCCGAGCACCGACTGGAGCGCGTCGTGCAGTACGCCGACATGGTCGTCGTCGTTCCCGGTGGCGATCAGCGCGTGCGCAGCGGCACGCCTGCCGAGATCATGCGCAGTGCGCCCATCGCCCCGCCGGTCGTCGAACTCGGCCGACTCGCCGGCTGGCAGCCGCTGCCGCTGTCCGTCCGCGATGCCCGTCGCGCGGCTGGCCCCCTGCGCGACCTGCTCGTCGGCCGCACACCTCACCTGCGCGCTGTCCCGCTGAAGACGCGCGGGCTCGCGAGCACCGATGACCTCGTCGTGCGCTACGGCAATCACGTCGCCCTGAACCACGTGTCGATCGATATCGCCAAGGGCGAGATCGTCGCGCTGATGGGCCGCAATGGCGCCGGCAAGTCGACGCTGCTCAATGCGATGGTCGGTGTCGGACCGCGTGGCACCGGTCGCGTTCGCGTCGACGGCGCCGATCCGGTCGCACTGTCGGGCGCCGCCCTGCTGAGGTCGGTCGGCCTGGTGCCGCAGGAGCCGGGCGACCTGCTCGAGTCGACCACAGTCGCTGACGAGTGCCGGGCATCCGACCGTGACGCGGAGTGCGCGCCCGGTACGACCCGCGCACTGCTCGCACTGATGGCACCGGATATCGAGGACGGCACCCATCCCCGCGATCTCTCCGAGGGGCAACGGCTGCTGCTGGTGCTCTGCGTGATCCTGGCCGCACGCCCGCCGTTGCTGCTGCTGGATGAGCCGACCCGCGGACTCGACTACCCCACGAAGGCGCGACTGGCTCGCGTCCTGACCGATCTCGCGGAGGCCGGCCACGCGGTGATGCTGGCGACACATGACGTCGAGCTCGTCGCCGAAGTGGCAGACCGGGTCGTCATCCTCGCTGAGGGCGAGGTCGTGGCCGACGGCCCGACCACCGAGGTCGTCACGTCTTCTCCGATGTTCGCGCCCCAGGTGGCGAAGATCCTGTCGCCGGAGTCCTGGCTCACCGTTGATCAGGTCGCAGGGGCAATGACGGCTGATGAGCTCGACGGAGTCGCGGGATGACAACCAACGCGGTCCGGCTGGGCACCCGATCGAAGGCGGCGATCACCCTCGTCTCCGCCGTCGGACTGGTGGCGTTCATCTGGCCACTGCTCGCAGCCCCCGAGTCGGCTGCAGTAGCCCACGCATCGGATGCGCCCCTGCTCTTCGCCGTCGTCGTACCGATGCTGCTGCTGGTCGTGCTCGCACAGATCAACGACGGTGGCATGGATGCGAAGTCTGTCGCGATGCTCGGCGTCCTCGCCGCCGTCATCTCGGCGCTGCGACCACTCGGCGGCGGCACGGCCGGCCTCGAGCCCATCTGGGTCATCCTCATCCTCGGTGGCCGTGCGCTCGGCCCCGGCTTCGGCTTCTGCCTCGGGTCGATCTCCCTGTTCGCATCGGCACTGCTCACCGGCGGCGTCGGACCGTGGCTGCCCTTCCAGATGCTCGGTGCGGCGTGGGTCGGCATGGGTGCAGGCCTGCTGCCGCGCATGACGGGGCGACGTGAACTGCTCATGCTCTCCGGCTACGGCGCGATCGCCTGCATCGCCTACGGCTTCCTGCTGAACCTGTGGTTCTGGCCCTTCACAGCCGGGCTGTCGGAGCAGTTGGCCTTTACCGCCGGCGCACCCATGGCCGACAACCTGCTGGCGTGGATCAGGTTCTGCCTCGTCACCTCGCTCGGCTACGACATCCCCCGAGCGATCCTCACCGTCGTGCTCATCATGGTCGCGGGCCGGCCCATCCTCGCTGCCCTGCGCCGCATGTCACGCAAGGCAGCCTTCGATGCCCCCGTCACGTTCGAGCCGTCGACCCCGTCGGTGGTCTGATGCGAATCACCCTGCTGGGCACCGGCTCGGCTGATGGCTGGCCGAACCCGTTCTGCAGCTGTGCCAACTGCGCGGCCGAGCGGGCCGACGGACGGTCGCGGGCGCCGAGCTCGGCGCTGGTGGACGGCACCATCCTCATCGACTGCGGGCCCACCACTCCACATCTGCCCGGCGGCGCCGGCATCTCACTCACCCGCCTCGAGCATGTCCTGCTGACACACGGCCACCCCGACCACCTGCACCCGGCCTTCCTGCTCTCCCGGCGATGGACGGCACCGACGCGCACCCTGCACGTGTGGGGCCCGGCGCACGCCATCGACCTGTGCCGCGACTGGATCGGCCCCGACTCGCTCGTCGATCTGCACGTCATCGCGCCGGGTGAGACGTTCGACCTGCCCACACCCATCGGCACCTACGGCGTTCGCGTTCTGGCCGCGGCGCATGCCTCCGGTGACGGCGACATCCTCGCGACTGAGGCCGTGCTGTTCGATCTGAGCGCGTCGGATGGCCAGCGGCTGCTGTACGCCACCGATACGGGCCCGCTGCCAGCTGCCACACTCGCTGCCCTCACCAACCACTTCGATGCGGTGAT
>CAIVQM010000084.1 GCA_903908025.1 uncultured bacterium | reverse complement strand
TGCCGGCCAGATACCTCAGGCCCATCCGGATCGCTCGTCGCTCTACTCGCGGTCGGCGCGTGCGAAGGATCCGCGGCTCCGACGCACGAACAGCAGGACCAGTGCGACTACGACGACCCCCACGGCAACCCACACCCAGACAGGGATCCCGGATCCGCCCGACGGCGCAGGTGCATCACCGGTGACGACCTCGGCGTTCGGAGGGTGCGCATTGACCATGCTCGTGTACCCGTACGACGGCAGCAGGTATCCGCTGTCGGCCGGGACAGGGGTGAGTCCCTCGACACGGTCCGTGCGATATGCCTCGATGGCATTCGGATAGGCCAGCACGATGTTCGGCACCTGGTCGTAGATGTACTGCTGCATCTCGTCGACGATGACCTTGCGTGCAGCGGGCTCGAGAGTCGACTGCTGCTCGGCGAACATCGCGTCGTACTTCGGATCGTTCCAGCAGCCGTCGCTGAGATTCTTGCACTGGTCACCCGTGAAGACAGACAACTGGTAGTTCGGGTCGGGGTCGCCGGTCCAGTACCAGATGTACGCATCGAAGTCGCCCGCCTGCTGCAGGTCATACATCTTGCCGGCGGTGACCGGCTTCACGGTGACGTCGATCCCGATGTTCTTGAGGAAGGACGCGACGAGCTGTCCGGCTTGCGCACTGCCGTCGGTGTCATCGGACACGGGCATGCGGATCTTCAACGGCTCGCCCGTCTTCGGGTCTGTTCGCACGCCGTCAGACCCCTTCGCGTAGCCAGCCTGGTCGAGAAGCGCATTCGCACCCGCCGGATCGAAGGGGATCAGCTTGTCCTTCGGGACCGTGAGATGCCAATACGTCGACAGCGGCCGAATGACCGTCTCGCCCGGATCCGCAGCCCCGGGGTAGACCTTGTCAACGATCTGCTGCTTGTCGATCGCCATCGCGATCGCCTGACGCACCCGCACGTCCTGCAGCGCCGGCAATGGCTTCGCATCCGGTCCCTGCCCGCCGAAGTTGAAGGCGAGATTGATCCAGGAATCGGCGACGACCTTCTGCACAGCCACGTTCGGCAGGGTGCTGACCGCCGGAAGAAGCGACGCCTCGATCCCCTCGGCGATGTCGATCTGGCCGTTCTTCAGCGCCTGCACCATCGCGTCCTGATTGGTGAACAGTTGGAACACGATGGAGTCGAATCCTGGCGTCGGCCCGGAGAAGTTCGGGTTGCGGCTGAAGGTCCAGTTCTGTCCCGGACTGGCTGCCGACATGAAGTACGGCCCGGAGACCACATTCGGCAGCGGGTCGACCGCGCGGATGGCCTTCGCGTCAGCACCGGCGTACTCCTTCCACACGTGCTCCGGCACGACGTAGGCCCACGCCGGCACCTCAGGTCCGTTGGAGGGCTCGGGAGTCTTCCACACCAGGGTGAGGTCATCGGGCGTCTCGAAGGTGGTGCCCTCGGGGAAGTAGCCGCTGAAGAGGTCGAACTCCTTGTCGACGACGAACTGGTAGGAGAAGGCGACGTCCTTCGACGTGAGGGGCTGCCCGTCGCTCCAGGTGAGGCCGGGGCGCAGGTGGCAGGTCCAGACCGTTCGATCCGCATTGTGGTCGCAACCAGTCGCCAGCGAGGGCGCGGCCGTGAGGTCGGTGTCCCCGAACCGCAGCAGCATGTCGTACTGGAGCGCCACTCCTAGCCATTCAGCCACGGAGTTCACGGCGAAGATATTGGGGTTGTCGATTCCCGAGGTCATTCCGATGCGCAGCACGCTCGGCGCGGCCGTGCTGGACGGGGATGAGGACGGGGACGACGACTCGGCCACAACGGGCGACGCCGTCAGTACCGTCCCGGCGATCAATGCAGCCAAGCCCAGCAGGGTCATCCTTCGTCGGCTATGCACGTCCCGAGAGTGGCACAAGTGCGGGTCCGAATAGTGCAGAACGGTGACGAGGAGGTGTCCACCTAGGAAACAGTCGGCAGTGGCATCCCAGAGTCGCCCCTCATCAGGCAGGCGGCCCGGTGCTCACCGTCGGCGGGCAGCACGGGCAGCGGCTCGGTTCTGCACCGATCGGCGATGCCCGCGCGCTCAGCCGGGGACGGCTGGCCGTCCGGCCCCGCCAGCAGGAGGGGGCACCGGGGGTGGAAACGGCAGCCGGCCGGAATCCGGGACGGGTCCGGCGGTTCACCGGACAGGACCTGCGGCTCAAGGTGGTGAATCTCGGGCACGACGGACAGCAGTGCCCGGGTGTAGGGATGCTGCGGATTCTCCAGCACCTGCTCGGTGGGGCCCTGCTCCACGATCCGACCCAGGTACATCACCGCGATCCGGTCAGCGATATTCCAGGCAAGGCCCAGGTCGTGGGTGACCACGAGCAGAGACAGGCCAAGGTCGGCCCGCAGTCGGAGCAGCAGCGCCAGGATCTCACCGCGCACGGAGGCATCCAGGCTCGACACGGGCTCATCGGCGATGATCACCTGCGGCTCGAGGGCCAGCGCACCGGCGATGACCACGCGCTGTCGCTGGCCGCCGGAGAGTTCGTGCGGGTAGCGCAGGAAGAACCGCTCCGGGGAGCGCAAACCCGCTGCCGCCAACGCTGCAGCAACCCGGGCCTGCTCGCCGTCATGCCGGCCGTGGATGCGCAGCCCTTCGGCAACGGCCTCGTAGACGGAGTGGCGTGGATTGAGGGCGCCGGTGGGGTCCTGCAGCACCAACTGCACGTCTCGCCGATGCTGACGCAATCCTCGTCTGGATCGGTCCAGCGGGGTGCCGTTGACCACGACCTCGCCCGCGCTCGGCGGCTCCAGTCCGACCAGAGTGCGGGCCAACGTGGTCTTGCCGCAACCCGACTCCCCGACAAGCGCGACGATCTCGCCGCGACCAAGGTCGAGGTCGACGCCGTCGACAGCCCGGGTCGTGCGTCCGCCCGCTCCGGGAAAGCTCACCGACAGCCCCTTCGCCGCCAGCACCGGCAGCTCTCTCACAGTGCGCTCCGCTGATGCAGCAGAAGGCACGCAGTCGACCGATTGGCGTCGATCGCGGTCAAGGTGACGTCACCCGTGGCGCAGTCCGCCACGGCCACCGGGCAGCGGGGATGGAAGTCGCACCCACCTGGCAGGTCGCCCGGATCGGGCGGGTCACCGGGGAGCCCGCCGGGAGCGAACCGAGCGGAGGGGTCGCCGATGCGAGGGAAGGCCGCGGCCAGGGCCCTTGTGTAGGGGTGTCGCGGGTCGTCGAACACCGCCGCGGCGGGCCCCTGCTCCACGATCCGACCGGCATACATCACCGCCACCCTGTCGCACGTCGTGCCCAGCACCGACAGGTCGTGCGAGATGAGCAACAGCCCGACCCCCATGTCGGCGACCAGCGAACGGATCAGGTCGAGGACCTGCTGCT
>CAIVQM010000083.1 GCA_903908025.1 uncultured bacterium | reverse complement strand
TGTCGGTGAAGTCGATCTGCGGGTCGACTCCCTGGCTGAACAGGTTCAGGCCCAGCGTGACGAGGCAGACGTTGCCGGTGCGCTCGCCGTTGCCGAACAGGCACCCCTCGATGCGGTCGGCACCGGCCATGTAGCCCAGTTCGGCTGCGGCCACACCCGTGCCTCGGTCGTTGTGCGGGTGCAGGGAGATCAGGACCGAGTCGCGACGAGCCAGGTTGCGGCCCATCCACTCGATCGAGTCGGCGTAGATGTTCGGGGTCGCCATCTCGACGGTGGCGGGCAGGTTGAGGATCACCTTGCGGTCGGGGGTGGGCTGCCACACGTCGGTGACGGCGTCGCAGACCTCGACAGCGAACTCCAGCTCGGTGCCGGTGTAGGACTCGGGGGAGTACTCGAAGAAGACGTCGGTCTCGTTGGCGACCTGGTCGGCGTACTTCTGGCACAGCTGCGCGCCATGGACGGCGATGTCGACGATGCCCGCCTGGTCGAGGCCGAAGACGACGCGACGCTGCAGTGTGGACGTTGAGTTGTACAGGTGCACGATCGCCTGATCGGCGCCCTTGATGGCCTCGAACGTCCGCTCGATCAGGTGCTCGCGCGACTGGGTCAGGACCTGCACGACGACGTCGTCGGGGATCAGATCATCCTCGATCAGCATCCGCACGAAGTCGAAGTCCGTCTGCGACGCCGACGGGAAGCCGACCTCGATCTCCTTGTAGCCCATGGAGACGAGCAGGTTGAACATCCGCAGCTTGCGGGCAGGGGTCATGGGGTCGATCAGGGCCTGGTTGCCATCGCGCAGGTCGACAGCGCACCAGCGCGGCGCCTGGGTGATGACGGTGCTCGGCCAGGTGCGGTCGGGCAGCGCGATCGGCGTGAACGGCTCATAGCGGCCGTAGGACATCGGGGATGGCTGCTGGGTGTTTCGCACCTGATAGGCGACGGTGCGGTCGAACGTGCTGGACATCTGTGCTCCTCGGGGATCTCGTCTGGCCTGGTAGCCGTCTTGGGCTGTTACCGGCGAACGACGAATCCCGCGACGAGGAGGCCGGTGGTCTAGGCCTCGCCGCGGCAGCGAAGGAGCAGTGCTGGCGTCATGGTTCGGGAAGCGTAGCAGGTGGGGTGAGGGCCGCTCGGGTCTCGGCCACCCATGTCAACTGCGCCTCGGCGGCCAGCTCACCGGCCCGGATCGTCGCGGTCCAGTAGGGGACGTGCTCGACGTGCTCCTCCTCGGTGGCGAGTTCCGCGCGGATCGCGGCGAAGGTGGCAAGCCGGTCTCGCGCCTCGGCCTCGGTCGATTCGAGCAGGGCCGCGAGGGCGGCCGGCGGCTGGGCCTGCCCGAAGAAGACGCGCAGGAGGGTGCCGTTGCGTGGGGGCTGCCGGGTGGGTGATTCGGCCAGGAGCCCTGCCAAGTGGGTGCGGCCCGCGGCGGTGATCCCGTAGCGCCGCGAGTTGGCTCGCTCGCCGGGGGAGCCCTGCACCAGCCCGTCGGCCTCGAGATCAGTCAGGCAGGGATAGATCTGGCCAAAGCTCTCGTGCCAGAAGTGGCCGAGCACGCTGCCCATGGCCTGGCGGATCTCGTAACCCGTGGCTGGCTCGATCGAGAGCACGCCCAGGACCGCGGTTGCCGTCTGCGACTGCCTTGCCATGGCCGCACTATATCTGGTAGATATATGACATGGCCACATCTGCAATCGACACCCTGGGATCGGCGAAGTACATCTCGCTGACCACGTATCGCAAGGACGGCACGGCCGTCGCCACACCGGTCTGGCTCGCTCGCAGCGGCGATGCCCTGATCGTGATCACCGACCCGAACTCGGGCAAGGCGAAGCGGCTTCGCAACAACCCGGCTGTCCTCGTCTCGCCCTGCGACATGCGTGGTCGGGTCAAGCCCGGTGCGCTGTCCGCAGCCGGCACGGTGAGCTTTCAGGACACCGCGCAGACGCAGGCGACGATGACGGCCATCTCGGGGAAGTACGGGCTGATGGGGCGGATCATCACCTCGATGAACGCGCGCAAGGCACGCAAGGCCGGGCACGGCGATGCCGGACACACGGGTCTGACCATCACCTTCCCTGCCGCCGGGTGATCTCGTGATGGCTCGAGTCGCTGCGATCGTGGCAGCCACCATCGACATGGTGATCGTGCTTTTCCAGATCGGCCTGATCGCGGGCGCGCCATGGGGGCAGTTCACGCAGGGGGGTTACGCCGACGGGGCACTGCCCATCGCCGGCCGGGCGTTCGCGGCCGTCTCAGTTCTGATCGTCGTGGCTTTCGCCCTCGGGCAGCTTGGCCGCGTGGGCTGGGGCCCTCTGGGAGGACGACGACGGCTGGCAACGGGGCTGACCTGGGCAGCGCTCATCTACTCGATCATCGGAATCGTCGTGAACCTTGCGAGTCCGTCCGCCCTTGAGCGTGCCGTATGGGCTCCGGTCTGCTTGATCCTTGCCGTCTGCGCGGCGCTCGTCCTCTCAGGGACTCAGCGTCGGCGGCCGAACACGAAGTAGCTGATCGGTCCGACGAAGTTCACGGCGATCGCGGCCGCCCATGCCGGTTTGGGTCCACGTACCTGCTCCGCCGGCCGCCGGGCCAGGTCGATCCAGGCGGTAGCGGCCAGTGAGAGTTGGACCGACGCCATCACCAGGATGGCCGTCTTCTCCCGATCCGACAGGTCGCTCCAGTGTCTGCTGGCCATCACGCACCTCCGTCATCCACGATGCCTGATCCGCGTGCGGGTTGCCAGCCAGCGGCAACTAACCTTCGTCCCATGTCACGAACACTGAACATTGCCCTCATCCCCGGCGACGGCATCGGCACCGAGGTCGTCATCGAGGCCCTGAAGGTCCTGGCCGCCATCGCACCGACCGCTGATCTCGACGTGCAGACGACGGAGTACGACCTGGGTGCGCGTCGTTACAACGAGACGGGCGAGCTCCTCCCTGATGCGGTCGTCGAGGAGCTGCGCGGCTACGACGCGATCCTGCTCGGGGCGATCGGCGACCCGTCCGTTGCGCCCGGGATCCTCGAGCGCGGTGTGCTCCTGCCCCTGCGGTTCGTCATGGACCACCACGTCAACCTGCGCCCGGTGAAGCTCTACCCCGGCGTGACGAGCGGCCCGCTGGCCGGCAAGGGGCCGAAGGAGATCGACTTCGTCGTGTGCCGCGAGGGCACCGAGGGTCCGTATGTCGGTGCCGGTGGCACGCTGCGCAAGGGCACGCCGCAGGAGGTGTCGACCGAGGTCAGCATCAACACCGCGTTCGGCGCCGAGCGGATCATCCGCGACGCTTTCGAGCGCGCGATGAAGCGGCGCAAGAAGGTCACGCTCGTCCACAAGACGAACGTCCTCGTCTATGCAGGTCAGACATGGCAGCAGGCATTCGATCGCGTCAAGGTTGAGTACCCCGAGGTGGAGACCGACTACTGCCACGTCGACGCGGCCTCGATGTTCTTCCTGACGCAGCCGGAGCGCTTCGACGTCATCGTCACCGACAACCTCTTCGGCGACATCCTCACCGACATCGGCGCGGCCATCGGCGGCGGCATCGGCCTTGCTGCGAGCGGCAACATCGACCCGAGCCGCAGCAACCCGAGCATGTTCGAGCCGGTGCACGGATCCGCTCCCGATATCGCCGGCCAGGGCAAGGCTGATCCGACCGCAACCGTGATGTCGCTCGCGATGCTGCTCGATCATGTCGGCGAGGCCGACGCGGCAGCCTGGGTCGAGGCGGCCGTCGCAGCGGATCTCGCCACGCGCGGGGACTCGGTCCGGAGCACGTCGGAGATCGGCGATGCTCTTGCGGCAGGTGCCCTCGCAGCGTCCGTTTGACCCGTTACCCTTGGAGCATGTCGCAGCCTCCCGAGCCGCAGACGCACGACGAAGTGGCGGCCGAGATGGGCCAGCGTCTGACGCGGGCTTTCGAGCTGTGCCGGTTCGCCTCCCTGCTGACCGGACGCGCGGTACATGAGTGAATTCGATCCTGGCCGGATCTTCGCGACCCTGGACCGTCATCAGGTCGACTATCTGACGATCGGGGCGTGGGCAGTCATTGCCCACGGCTATGTGCGCGCGACCGCAGACATCGACTTCGTGGCGCGCTTGGACAGGGCGAACATCGAGAGACTGGCAGATGCCCTGCGAGAGCTGAATGCCCGACTTCGAGGGATCGATGCCGACAAGCTGGATATCGACCCTACGGATCCCGAAGTCCTCGGCAACGGTGCGAGCTTCACGATGGATACCGACGCCGGACCACTCGACTTTCTCAATGACGTTCCCGGCGCCGATGACTATGACGCGATGCGGGCGAGAGGCGTGGCGGCCGATGCGGCGGGGACGACCGTGTGGGTCGTTGGGATCGATGACTTGCTGCGGATGAAGCGTGCTTCTGGGCGGCTCCAGGATCTGCTGGACATCGAGCAATTGGGGCGCTAGCCGACCGGACGCCGTGCGGGCTCGGTGAGCACTTGGATAGCGTTGCCCCCCTGACGCGAGGGAGCCACCGATGACGACCAGCACCGAGACCGGCACGGCCCTGTGGCCGATCGCCCTGAACCCGTCCGATCACGGCGCGAGCGATGCGCGGCGGGCCGAGATCCTGGCGGACCCCGGCTTCGGCCGGTACCCCTCCGACAACATGGTCCGGGCCACGTGGACGACAGACGGTGGCTGGCAGAACGCGCGCCTGGAGGCGTATGCGCCGCTGACCTTCGATCCGGCCACCAACTTCCTGCACTACGGGCAGGCGATCTTCGAGGGTCTGAAGGCCTATCGGCACGCCGACGGCAGCATCAAGACCTTCCGGCCGCTCAAGAACGCGGCTCGGTTCGCGGCGTCGGCTCGCCGACTCGCGATGGCCGAAGTGCCGTGGGAGTTGTTCCTCGGCTCGATCGAGGCCCTCGTCCGCCAGGACCGCGCGTGGGTTCCCGAAGGGCAGGAGAAGTCGCTGTACCTGCGACCATTCCTGCTCGGCACGGAGGTTGGTCTCGGCGTGCGGCCCTCGAACGAGTACGAGTTCCTGCTCATCGCCTCGCCTGCCGGTGCGTACTTCCCCCGCGGCGTGAAGCCCGTGAGTGTGTGGCTTTCTGATGATTACGTGCGTGCGGCACCGGGCGGAACGGGCGAGGCCAAGTGCGCCGGCAATTACGCCGCATCCCTGCTCGCGCAGGCGGAGGCAGCGACCCACGGCTGTGATCAGGTGGTGTGGCTCGACGCGATCGAGCGCCGCTGGATCGAGGAGATGGGCGGCATGAACCTGTACTTCGTGTTCGGCACGGGCGACTCCGCTCGTCTCGTCACGCCGCGCCTGACCGGCTCGCTGCTGCCGGGCATCACGCGTGAGTCCCTGCTGACGGTGGCCGAGTCCCTCGGCATCCGGGCCGAGGAGGGTCAGATCAGCGTCGACGACTGGCGCGAGGGCTGCGCCAGCGGCGAGATCTCCGAGGTCTTCGCCTGCGGTACTGCTGCGGTGATCACGCCGGTCGGCGAGGTCAAGTCGCGGACGTCCGGTGCATGGCAGGTCTCGGGGGCCCGTACGGGGCCGGTCACCATGCAACTGCGCCAGGCCCTGCTCGACATCCAGACGGGTGCCGAGCCCGATGAGCACGGGTGGCTGCACACCATCTGCTGACAGATGATTCGGCCCCACCCGCTTTCTGCGTGGCGTCGACCCCGGTGTCGGGACGACACTGTGAGCATGACAACTAGACGAATGATCGGGGTCCTGGGCGCGGCGGCAATTGCGCTGAGCCTTGTTGCGCCCGCCGCACGTGCCGCAGATCTGGGACCGATGGATCCGCAGATGCTGCAGCAGACGGTTCTGCGTGTCCAGATGCCCACCACCTTGGGCTCCTGGCAGCAGTACCTCTATCGCGTCGACAAGAACGAGGCACCGACCATGTGCTGGTCGATGAAGGGCGCGGTCACCCTGCCGAAGGCACCGGTCGTCGGCTCGGTGAACTACCAGGTCAATCCGGATACGAGCGGGTGGATCGCCATCTACCAGTACTCGACCAAGGCCGACGCTGACGCGGCGCTGGTCGCGCTTCGCAAGCTGGGCTGCTCGGACGACGCCAAGCATCCGACTGAGAGCGAGACCATGGTGCCGGCCCAGCAGGGCACGGACTTCACGGATGCAACGCGGACCAGCGTGGGCTCCGGCGTGACATACGTGGATGACGGCACGCGGGGCTATGTGCAGACGCTCACGACGCAGCGGGGTCTGGCCATCGTGCAGACGCTGGTGAGCCGCTACGTCCCGGCTACGCAGACCCTCGCGCAGCAGCAGGCGACGGTGAACCGGCTCAGTGCCGTCAACAACAAGTGGCACGCGAAGGTGATGAAGGCGTATCAGTCGTTTGGTGTCGAAGGAACGGCCAGCTGATCAGCCTGGGGTAATGAGACTCGCTGAGCGTGGTGGCGGTGCGGTATGGCAGAATGCCAATGTGTTCCGCACCGCCATCATCATTAACTAGCGCGTCGATACGTCGACGCGCAGCCCTTCGCACCCGCGGGGGGCTTTTTCGTTGGCGGACGATGAGCACCGAACGTGAGGACAGACCATGACGCGCCCCGACGCCTTCCACGTCTACGACACCACACTGCGCGACGGGGCCCAGCGCGAGGGCATCTCGTACTCGGTCGCCGACAAGCTCGCCGTGGCCCGGATGCTCGACGAGTACGGCGTGGGTTTCATCGAGGGTGGCTGGCCGGGCGCGATGCCCAAGGACACCGAGTTCTTCGAGCGGGCGCGTACCGAGCTGTCGCTGAAGAACGCGGAGCTCGTGGCATTCGGCGCAACTCGCAAGGCCGGGGTCCGCGTCGAGGACGACTTGCAGGTGCGGGCCCTGCTCGACTCGCATGCTCCCGTCATCACCGTCGTTGCGAAGTCCGATGTGCGCCACGTGAAAGAGGCGCTCCGCACCACCAACGAGGAGAACCTGGCGATGGTGCAGGACACCGTGCGCTTCCTCGTGAGCGAAGGCCGCAAGGTGTTCGTCGACATGGAGCACTTCTTCGACGGCTACAAGCATGACTCCGACTACGGCATCCAGCTGCTGGTTGCAGCTGCCGAGGCCGGTGCATCAGTCGGCGTGCTGTGCGACACCAATGGCGGAATGCTGCCGTTTGGGATGTACGAGATCGTCACCGACGTAAAGCAGCGCTCAGGAGTGCGGCTCGGTATCCACTGCCAGGACGACACCGGCTGCGCGATCGCGAACTCGGTGACGGCTGTGGAGGCAGGCGTCACGCACGTCCAGTGCACGGCCAACGGCTATGGCGAGCGCACCGGCAACGCTGACCTGTTCGTCGTCGTTCCGAACCTGCAGCTGAAGCTCGGTATCGACTGCCTCCCCGAGGGTTCCCTCGCCGAGACGGTCCGCTTCTCCCATGCCATTGCGGAGATCGCCAACATCGCCCCCAATACCCATCAGCCCTACGCCGGCTGGGCCTCGTTCGCGCACAAGGCCGGTTTGCACGCCAGTGCGCTGAAGGTCAACGCCGATCTGTACAACCACATCGACCCGGCCGTGGTCGGCAACCAGCAGAACGTGCTGGTCACCGAGATGGCGGGGCGCGCCTCCATCGAACTGAAGGGCGCTGAGCTCGGGCACGACCTGTCCCAGAGCCCCGATGTTGTGACGCAGGTTGTCGAGCAGGTCAAGGCGCTCGAGTCGCAGGGCTGGTCGTTCGAGGCGGCCGATGCCTCGTTCGAACTGCTCATCCTCGACAGTCAGGGAGCCGAGGTCGCCTTCGAGGTCGAGTCGTGGCGCACCATCGTCGAGCAGGATGTCGACGGTGTGGTCAAGACCGAGGCAACGGTCAAGCTGCTCCTCGGAGGCGAGCGGATCATCTCCACGGCCGAGGGCAATGGCCCGGTGAACGCACTCGACCGGGCAATGCGGCGGGCCATCGTGCAGGTGTACCCGGACCTCGACACGATGCGCCTGGTCGACTACAAGGTCCGCATCCTTGACGAGAAGATGGGCACCGGAGCGAAGACACGCGTCCTCATCGGCACCAGCGACGGTCTGGACTCGTGGAGCACCGTCGGCGTGCACGAGAACGTCATCGCGGCCTCATGGCGGGCACTCGAGGACGCCGTGAAGTACGGGCTGCTCCGCCGGGATCGGTAGGCTCAGGTCCGTGCGTATCTGCCGGGTATCCGTCGACGACGAGCTTCACTACGGGGTGATCGAGGGCGAGGCGGTGGCGCTGCTGAGCAGCCATCCGTTCGGCCCATTCGAGCCGGAGGGCCGGGTGCTGCAGCTGGCCGACGTCCGCCTCGTCGCTCCCGTGCTGCCGAGCAAGATCATCGCGGTGGGTCGCAACTACGCCGAGCATGCCCGCGAGATGGGCAATGAGGTGCCGGTCACGCCGATGATCTTCCTCAAGCCCAACACCAGCGTCATCGGCCCGGGCGAGCCGATCCTGCTGCCCTGGCAGTCGGAGCTCGTCGAGCACGAGGCCGAGTTGGCGATCGTGATCGGCCGGCTGTGCCGCGACGTCCCGGAAGAGCGTGTTCCGGAGGTGATCCTCGGGTTCACCTGCGCGAACGACGTAACCGCACGCGATCTTCAGCGCACCGACGGTCAGTGGGGTCGCGCGAAGGGCTTCGACTCGTTCTGCCCGATCGGACCGTGGATCGAGACGAGCGTCGACCTCGACGATGCCGACATCACCTGCCTGGTCAATGGCGCCGTCCGGCAGGCTGGCTCGACCGGAGACATGGTGCACGACGTCACCGCGCTGGTGTCGTGGATCAGCTCGGTGATGACGCTGCTGCCCGGCGAT
>CAIVQM010000082.1 GCA_903908025.1 uncultured bacterium | reverse complement strand
TTCCGGAGCCGCGCAGCGTCCTCATCACTCCGTATGACAAGGGCTCGATGGTGGCGGTCGAGAAGGCCCTCCGTGAGAGCGACCTCGGTATCAATCCCAGCAACGACGGCAATGTGATCCGCGTGAACCTGCCGCAGCTCACCGAGGAGCGTCGCAAGGAGTACATCAAGGTTGCCAAGCACAAGGCCGAGGATGCTCGCATCTCCATTCGCAATATCCGCCGCCATGCGAAGGATGCCCTGGACAAGCTGCAGAAGGACGGCGATGTCGGCGAGGACGATGCGCGCCGCGCAGAGAAGTCCCTCGATGACTTCACGCACAAGCATGTCGAGCACATCGACGAGATCCTCAAGCACAAAGAAGCAGAACTGCTCGAGGTCTGACCTGCATGGGTGAACCCGACGCCGCACAGGCCCCCGCCGCGAAGTCCCGGGCCGGTAGGAACCTGCCTGCCGCTGTCGCTTCGGGCGTCGTGCTGGCAGTCGTCGTGCTCGTGAGCCTGTTCACTCTGAAGTGGCTCTTCGCGGTCGTCGTCATCGCGGCACTCATCGTGGCGGCGCACGAACTGTTCCAGGCATTCGCTCAGGCATCGATTCGGCTCACTCGAACGCCGGTATATGCGGCGGTTGTCGTCATCCCGGCCGCCGCGTACATCTGGGGCGTCACGGCCCAACTCGTGGCCACCGGTCTGGCGATCCTGGTGATCCTGATGTGGCGAATCCGTCGCGGCTACGAGGGCTACGTCCGCGATGTGACTGCGAGTGCTTTCGTGGTTGCCTATCTGCCGTTCATGGCCGGGTTCCTCATGCTCACGCTGGCCGCCGACAACGGTCCTCAACGCGTTGTGGTGTTCATCCTCCTGACGGTGTCCAATGACATCGGGGGCTACGCGGCTGGAGTGCTCTTCGGCAAGCATCCGATCGCTCCGCAGATCAGCCCGAAGAAGTCTTGGGAGGGATTGGTCGGGTCGATCATCCTGCAGTGCGCAGTCGGTGCAGTGAGCTTCGTCTACCTACTTGATGCCCCGTGGTGGCAGGGCATCGTGGCCGGCCTCGTCCTCACCGTCACAGCGACCGCCGGTGACTTCGCCGAGAGCGCGATCAAGCGCGATCTGGGTGTCAAGGACATGGGCACCTTCCTGCCCGGGCATGGCGGCATGATGGATCGCCTCGACTCGCTGGTCCCGAATGCCTTTGCCTCGTGGGTCCTGTTCACCGTGTTCCTCGGTAGCGGGATCGGCTGACGCCGGTGGCGCCCCTGCCGGGTGAACTGGTCTTCGAGGCCCCGAAGAAGGGCAAGCCGCCGGTCCATCTGCTCGATCTCGATCCGGCCGGCCGTCGCGCGGCTGTCGTCGAGCTCGGCCTGCCCGCCTTCCGTGCCGACCAGGTCTCGCGCCAGTGGCTCGGGCGGCTCAGCGACGATCCCGCCGAGTGGACCGACATGCCGGCCCCCGCACGTGAGTCGATCGCTGCTGCGCTGCTACCCACGCTGCTCACACCGGTGCGGACGATCGACTGCGACCGTGGCACCACGGTGAAGAGCGTGTGGCGGCTGCACGGTGGTGCCCTCGTCGAGAGTGTGCTGATGCGCTACCCGGAGCGGGTGACGATGTGCATCTCGTCGCAGGCCGGATGCGGGATGAACTGCCCCTTCTGCGCCACCGGCCAGGCCGGACTGACCCGCAATCTGTCGACGGCCGAGATCGTCGAGCAGGTGCTCGCGGGGGCGCGAGCGCTGGCCCGTGATGAGATCGCCGGCGGCCCGGGTCGTGTCTCCAATGTCGTCTTCATGGGCATGGGTGAGCCACTGGCCAACTACCGAGCAGTGGTGGGCGCCGTTCGGCGGCTGACGGAGCCGGCGCCGTCCGGTCTGGGGATCGGCGCGCGGGGGATCACGGTCTCGACCGTCGGACTGGTGCCGCGCATCCTGGACCTCGCGGGCGAGGGCCTGCCGGTCACGCTCGCCGTGTCGTTGCATGCGCCCGACGATGCGCTGCGCGACACCCTCGTCCCGGTTAACACCCGATGGAAGGTGTCCGAGGTCCTCGATGCCGCCTGGCAGTACGGCGAAGCCACTCATCGGCGGGTCAGCATCGAATACGCGTTGATCAAGGACATCAATGACCAGCGCTGGCGAGCCGAACTCCTCGCCGATCTGCTCGTCGGGCACCTGGTGCATGTGAACCTCATCCCGCTCAATCCGACCCCCGGTTCGAAGTGGACGGCATCCCGACCGGAGGACGAGACGGCGTTCGTCCGCATTCTCGAGCGTCGTGGCGTGCCGGTTACGGTTCGGGACACGCGGGGCCGCGAGATCGACGGCGCCTGCGGGCAACTGGCCGCCGCGACTCCGTGACATCCCCGTCGCGCGCGGCTGTCGTGGCAGACTGACGGCATGACGATCGGTTCAATGGGGGGAGTCCCCGACGATGATGAGGAGGCCCTGCAGTCCGGGGCCCCGATCGATCGCCGCGACATGGTGATTGCGATCGCGCAGAGTATGGGTCGGCTCCTCGTCGGTTTCGCCTTCATCCTGTGGATGATGTCGCTCGCGCCGCAGACGGCCGAGGACTCGGTGGTCTACCCGGCCCTGCTCGCGATCGGCGGGATCACTGTCTACGTGCTGTTCTTCCGCCGACAGTTGAGGCGTGTCTACAAGTCCCGGTATCCGACTCTTCGGGCCATCGAGGCCCTCATCCTCACCGCAACGATGTTCCTGGCCATCTTCTCGATGGCCTACGTCGAGATCTCCTTGTCCCAAACTGGTTCCTTCACCGAGGACCTCGATACGTTCAGCGCCTACTACTACGCACTCACGGTCCTGGCGACCGTCGGTTTCGGCGACATCGCACCCAACTCGGTCTCGGCGCGCGCCGTGACGATGGTGCAGATGTCGCTGGACATCGCCTTCATCGCGGTCTTGATCCGCGTCATGGGGGGCGCGGCGAAGAAGGCCATCCGGGAGCGTGCGCGCGAGGCAGCCGAGCATCCGACCGACACGGCATAACCAACAAGGCATAGGGGAGTCGCATGGGTTCGTATCAGGCCAGTCGGGACCGGGCGCTTTCCGATCCATCGGGGTTCTGGCTGGACGCAGCGTCGGCCATTGACTGGATCGAGCCGCCGTCGGTGGGCCTTGATTCGGCTGAGGCACCCCTGTACCGATGGTTCCCGGACGGGGTTCTGAACACCTGCGCGAACGCGGTCGATCGCCATGTCGAGGCGGGGCGGGGCGAGCACATTGCTATTCGTTACGACAGTCCCGTCACCGGAACGAAGGCTGCCGTCACGTACTCCGCTCTGCTCGACATGGTGTCGCGGTTTGCCGGCGTGCTGGCCGACTTGGGTGTCGGGCGTGGTGATCGGGTGATCGTGTACATGCCGATGATCCCGGAAGCCATCGTGGCGATGCTCGCGTGCGCGCGCCTCGGTGCCGTCCATTCAGTCGTCTTCGGTGGGTTCGCTCCTGCTGAACTCGCTGCGCGCATCGACGACGCGGAGCCGACCGTGATCGTCACGGCGAGCTGCGGAATCGAGCCGTCGCGTGTCATCGAGTACAAGCCGCTTCTCGACGAGGCACTGCGTCTGGCGACCCATGTGCCGGTCGCATCCGTCGTCCTGCAGCGGCCGCAGGCGCAGGCGGAGATGGGGCCGACGGATGTCGACTGGCATGAGCGGATCTCGACGGCGCATCCGCACGCGGCCGTGCCGGTGCGCGCGACCGACCCGCTGTACATCCTCTACACATCCGGCACGACCGGCCGGCCGAAGGGCGTGGTGCGCGACAACGGTGGCCATGCCGTAGCGATGGCCTGGTCCTTCGAGAACGTCTACGGCATGGGGCCTGATGACACCTGGTGGGCGGCGTCGGATGTCGGCTGGGTTGTCGGCCATTCCTACATCGCATACGCGCCGCTGATCGCGGGAGCGACGACGCTGCTCTACGAAGGCAAGCCGGTAGGCACGCCCGACGCAGGTGCGTTCTGGCGCGTCATCGCGGAGTACGGGGTCGCTGCCCTGTTCACTGCGCCGACGGCCATCCGCGCAATCAAGAAGGAGGATCCGGACGGCGCACTTCTCGCCGACTACGACCTGTCCAGCCTGCGCACCCTGTTCCTTGCCGGCGAGCGACTGGATCCCGACACCTACCACTGGGCAACCGACCACCTCGGCGTTCCCGTCATCGACAACTGGTGGCAGACCGAGACCGGATGGCCGATCGCCAGCAACCTGCGTGGCCTCGAGCCGATGCCGATCAAGCCCGGCTCACCGACCGTGCCGGTGCCCGGCTACGACGTCCGGGTGGTCGACGGCGCGGGCCAAGACCTGCCCGCTGGGCAGGACGGCGCGATAGTGATCCGACTCCCGCTGCCACCCGGCACGCTGCCGACCCTGTGGCGCGACGACCAGCGCTACATCGACTCGTACCTCAGTGTCTTCGACGGTTGCTACACGACGGGTGATGGTGGCTACATCGACGAGGACGGCTACGTCTATGTGATGGGGCGCACCGACGATGTCATCAACGTCGCCGGGCATCGCTTGTCGACCGGATCGATGGAGGCGGTGGTTGCTGCCCATCCGCAGGTTGCCGAGTGCGCCGTCATCGGGGTGCAGGATGCGATGAAGGGCCAGGTGCCCCGTGCCTTCGTCGTCCTGAAGGCCGGTGTCGACCCGGACCCGTCGGTGCTGCAGGCGGAGATCGTCGCCGCTGTGCGCAACCAGATCGGTCCGGTGGCGGCCCTCAAGGAGGTCGTGATCGTGCCGGGACTGCCGAAGACCCGGTCCGGCAAGATTCTGCGTCGCACCATGCGAGGGATCGCGGACGGCAGGCCAGAGGCGATCCCGAGCACGATCGAGGATGTCAGCGTGCTCGATGTGATCACTCCGCTGCTTCGCAACTGAGCCGCCCTCGAATTGGATACAATCCGGCGGTGACTGGCGCACTGGACGGCATCGTGGTGGCGGACTTCTCCCGCGTGCTTGCTGGCCCCTACGCCACGATGCTGCTGGCCGACCTCGGCGCAACGGTGGTCAAGGTGGAGCGGCCCGGGGCGGGCGACGACACCCGGGCATGGGGCCCGCCGTTCGCGGCCGACGGCCAGTCCACCTACTTCCAGTCGGTCAACCGCAACAAGGCCTCGATCGCCCTCGACCTGTCCGATGCGGCCGACCGCGAGATCGCCGTTGCGCTCGCGGCCCGCGCTGATGTCCTCGTAGAGAACTACAAGCCCGGTGCTCTCGCCCGGTTCGGACTGGATTACCAGCAGGTCAGTGCCGTCAACCCGGCGGTCGTGTACTGCTCCATCAGCGGCTTCGGCTCCGGCCTTGGCAGCGACCTCCCCGGATACGACCTCCTTGTGCAGGCGATGGGTGGGCTGATGAGCATCACGGGCTCGACGGAGCCGACGAAGGCTGGAGTTGCGGTTGTGGATGTGCTCACCGGTCTGCACGCGTCGGTGGCGATCCTGGCCGCCCTTCACCACCGTGATCGCACCGGCGAGGGCCAGCGAGTCGAGGCGACGCTGCTCACCAGCCTGCAATCGTCGCTGGTCAATCAGGCATCGGCCTTCGTCGGGGCTGGGGTCGTTCCGCGGTTCATGGGCAATGCGCATCCCTCGATCTCGCCCTACGAGGTGTACTCCGCAGCCGATCGACCGATGATCCTCGCGGTGGGGAACGACGGTCAGTTCGCGCGTCTGGCGGAAGTCCTGGGCAATCCCGGTCTCGCCGCGGATCCACGTTTCGCGACCAATGCAGCCCGGGTCGGGAATCGCGTAGCCCTGACAGCGGAGATCGAGGGGCGACTCAGGCAGCGGCCCGCCGATGCCTGGCAGGACGAACTGACGGCAGCTGGTGTCCCGTGCGGTCCCATCAACGACATCGCTCAGGGGTTCGCGCTCGCCGAACGGCTGGGGCTCGAGCCGGTGGTCGAGGTCTCCGATGTGCGCCGCAGCGCCCCGCAGCGTCAGGTCGCCAACCCGGTGTCCTACTCGCGCACACCCGCCTCCTACCGCTCTGCGCCCTCGCATGTCGATGAGGATCGGGCCGCGGTCCTGGCGCTGCTGGGTCTGGGGCCGGCATGACCCGGGCCACGACGCAGGAGACGGTGCTCGTCTCGCTCCGATCCGACATCCTCACCGGTCGCCTGGGGCCGGGGGATCAGGTCGTGCAGGAACTGCTCGCCGAGCGATACGGCGTGAGTCGGGTCCCGATTCGCGAAGCGCTCAAGACCCTCGAGAGCGAGGGTCAGGTGGTGTACCACCCGCACCGCGGCTACTTCGTCGCCGAGCTCAGTGTCGCCGACCTGCTCGAGGTGTACCGGCTGCGTTCCATCCTCGAGGCCGAGGCGATCCGGCAGGCCGTGCCGATCTTGGGCGACGACGCTGTCGATGCGCTGGCGGAACTGCTCGCTGAGGTCCAGACGGCGGCGGGGGCGGTCGATGTCATCGCGATGACGGCCGCGAACCGGCGGTTCCACTTCGCCATCTTCGACGCGGCCGGGCTGCCGCGGCTGTCCCGGATCCTGCGCCAGCTCTGGGAGGCCACCGATGCATATCGGGCGCTGTACTTCCAAGGCCCGGAGAACCGCGATCGGGTGGCCCGGGAGCACACCCGGATGCTCAGCGCACTTCGGAAGCGGGATGCCGAGACACTGGTGCGCCTGCATGATGAGCATCGGGAGCACTCCGTCGGCGCCGTGAGCGCCATCCTGGCGGCGCGTGACCGCTAGCCTGAACACGCCTGATTGGATACAATCCGACAGATTGGATCCAATCCACCGTTGATCTTCCGCACCGATCCCAACCCGCACCAGGAGGACCCATGACCCGCCCGCCGCAATCGCCCTTCGGGCTGTTCGCCATCGACCACCTGCTGTCCGAGGAGGAGCGGGCGATCCGCGACGTGGTGCGCGAGTTCGTCGACTCCGAGATCCGGCCGCATATCGCCGACTGGTTCGAGGAGGGCAAGATCCCCGCGCGTGAACTGGCGAAGGATCTCGGCACGCTCGGGGTGCTGGGCATGCACCTGGAGGGCTACGGCTGCCAGGGCATGTCCGCCGTCGCCTACGGACTTGCTTGTCTTGAACTCGAGGCGGGCGACTCGGGGATCCGCTCGCTGGTCAGCGTGCAGGGGTCGCTCGCGATGTACGCCATCCATGCGTTCGGCTCGGAGGAGCAGAAGCAGGAGTGGCTCCCGCGCATGGCCGCTGGTGACGCGATCGGCTGCTTCGGGCTGACCGAGGCCGACTTCGGCTCCAACCCTGGCGGCATGCGCACGCACGCACGCCGTGACGGCGACGACTGGGTGCTCGAGGGTTCCAAGATGTGGATCACCAACGGCAACGTCGCCGACGTTGCCGTCGTGTGGGCGCAGACCGACGACCGCATCCGCGGGTTCGTCGTTCCGACCGACACTCCCGGATTCCAGGCGAACGTGATCCACAAGAAGATGTCGCTGCGTGCGTCCGTCACCAGTGAGTTGGTCCTTGACGGAGTGCGCCTGCCAGGCGATGCCGTGCTCCCCGAGGTCTCAGGTCTGCGCGGCCCGCTGTCGTGCTTGAACGAGGCGCGGTTCGGCATCGTCTTCGGCACCCTCGGTGCTGCACGCGACTGCCTCGAGACGGCCATCAACTACAGCATCGAGCGCGAGCAGTTCGACAAGCCGATCGCCGCGTTCCAGCTCACCCAGAAGAAGTTCGCCGACATGGCCCTCGAACTGGGCAAGGGCATGCTGCTTGCCCTGCACCTCGGGCGGTTGAAGGACGAGCACCTCGTACGACCGGAGCAGGTCAGTCTGGGCAAACTGAACAATGCGCGCGAGGCGCTGGCGATCGCCCGCGAATGCCGCGGCATCCTCGGTGGCAACGGCATCACGCTGGAGTACCCGATCATCCGGCACATGAACAACCTCGAGTCGGTCTTCACGTACGAGGGCACCAACGAGATGCATACGCTTGTGGTCGGCGAAGCGCTGACCGGGATTGCGGCCTACCGATGAGCCAGCGCCTGCTGACTTCGGTTGTCGGCGGACAGGCCGTCGCTGGGTCCGAAGATCGTCCCGATGTGAACCCGTCGGACCTGAGCGACATCGTGGCTGTGGCCTCGCTGGGCGGCACGGGCGTTGCGGCTGACGCTGTCGCTGCGGCCGCGGCGGCATTCACCGCGTGGTCGCGCACCACTCCGTGGCAGCGTGCTGAGGTCCTCGATCGCGCGGGCACCGAGATCATCGCGCGCGCCGACGAGCTCGGCGATCTCCTCGCGCGCGAAGAGGGCAAGACCTACCCGGAGGCACGCGGCGAGGTCGTGCGTGCCGCGCAGATCATGAAGTACTTCGCCGGCGTTGCTCTGCAGCCGCACGGCCAGGCCCTCGACTCCGTTCGACCAGGCATCGACATCACCGTCACCCGCGAGCCGGTCGGCGTCGTCAGCGTCATCACGCCGTGGAACTTCCCGATCGCCATCCCGGCGTGGAAGATCGCCCCGGCCCTCGCGTTCGGCAACACCGTCGTGTTCAAGCCGGCCGACCTCGTCCCGGCTAGTGCATGGGAGCTTGTCGACATCGTCAATCGCGCCGGCCTGCCTGCTGGCGTGCTCAATCTGGTGCTGGGTCGCGGGTCCGTTGTGGGCCCCGTGCTCACCGGTGACCCGGCCGTGTCGGCCGTGACGTTCACGGGCTCGGTCGAGACGGGTCGCGGCATCCTCGCCGGCAGTGCGGGCAGCGGCATCAAGGTGCAGCTCGAACTCGGTGGCAAGAACCCACTGGTCGTGACCGAGCGCGCGGACTTGGCTGTTGCGGTGGAGTGTGCGATGCAGGGCGGCTTCGGCTCGACCGGTCAGCGCTGCACGGCGTCATCGATCCTCGTTGTGACCGACGGCGTGCACGACGCATTCGTCGACGGGCTCACGGCACGCATGGGTGCCTGGAGTATTGGTGATGCGCGCACGAGCGGCATCGACATGGGCCCGGTCGTTGATGCGTCGCAGTTGGCCCAGGATCGCAGTTACATCGACATTGCGCGGTCGGAAGGCGCCGAGATCGTCGGTGGCGATCGTGTTGACGGTGCTACCGACGGCCACTACCTGTCGCCGGCGCTCGCCGTCGGTACGTCGATCACCGACACGATCAACCGCGAGGAGGTGTTCGGCCCGGTGATGTCCGTCGTGCGGGTGGCCGACTACGCCGAGGCGCTAGCAGTCGCGAATGGCAGCACGATGAACCTCTCCGCAGGGATCTGCACGAAGGACCTTGCCGAGGCCTCGCACTTCAAGCGCAACTCCAAGGCTGGCATGGTTATGGTGAACCTGCCGACCGCGGGCGTCGACTTCCATGTGCCGTTCGGCGGCCGCGGCGAGAGCAGCCATGGTCCGCGCGAGCAGGGCACCGCGGCGGTGGAGTTCTTCACCACCTCGAAGACGGCCTACACGGCACCCGGTACTCCCTCGTGAGGTCGTAGCATCGACAGCATGAGCGACGACCTGTTCCCAGCGGCTTATCTCGCCGACATCTTCACCGAGCCCGATCCCGACGTGCAGACGCTTGCCAACCTGGGTCCACTGGCTCCGCTGGCCGGATCGTGGACGGGCGAGGCTGGCAGCGACACGCATCCGGTGGTCGAGGGGTCCAAGACAGAGCCCTATACCGAGACCTGGACGTTCGAGCCGATCGATCCGCAGACGAACGGTCCGCAGCTGTTCTACGGGCTGCGCTACCACCAGCACATCGTGCGACCCGGTGGCATCGAGACCTTCCACGACCAGGTCGGCTACCTGCTGTGGGAGCCCGCGACCGGACTGGTGGCCATGACCCTGGCGATCCCGCGTGCACAGGTGGCGATGGCCGGCGGCCATGCCGAGGCAGGCGATCGGAAGTTCGTGCTGCGTGCCGCTGTCGGCGATCCGAGCTTCGGGATCGTCACCAGCCCGTTCCTTGATGCGGCATTCCATACGACCGCGTGGGAGATCACCTTCCGGATCGGCGACGACGACACGTGGGCGTACCGGCAGACCACGACCCTGGAGGTGCATGGCCGCCCGGGTCCTTTCGACCACACCGATGCCAACCGTCTGGTACGCGCGGCCGCACCTGTGCCGAATCCACTTGCGGGCGGTGCTACAGGCGAAGGGGCTTGATCGGCGCAGCGATCAGGGTCGGATCATTCCGCCAGTCGACTCCGGGCACATCGATGTAGAGCTCGATCTCGTTGCCGTCGGGATCCGCGATGTAGAGGCTGTGGGTCACGGTGTGGTCGCTCGCGCCCATGATTGGAACGCTATTGGCGGCGAGGGTTGCGACGGCCTCGCGCAGATCGTCGTCGCTGTCGCCGATCTTGAGTCCGAAGTGGTACATGCCCACGCGCCGCCCGGCGGGTAGGGCAGCGGCGTCCATGCCCACCTCGATCAGCAGCAACTCATGGTGCGTCCGCAAGGAGGGTGCAGCGAAGGCCGCAGCGGGAAATGCGATCGGGACATCGTCGGCGCCAAGGATAGAACGCCAGCCCAGCACGTCACGGTAGAAGTGCACGGACCGATTGAGGTCGCGGACGTAAAGAACGAGGTGTCCGAGTTCCTGGATCTCCACGCTGTCTCCCGCCGTTCGGTGAAGGGGAATGCCGGTGAGTCTAGTGGCCCAGGTTCTTTGCGAACATGGCTGCGAGGCGCGACGGGCGGCCGGTGCGCGCCTCCGAGTCGTCGGCACCGGTCATGACGCGCAGCCCGACATTGGTGCCGAGCCAGCGGAACGGCTCCGGCTCCCACGGCTTGGAGTGGTGGTCCACCCACGGCAGTTCGACGATGTCGGAGTCGGTGCCGGTGATGAGGTCTGCGAGGGTGCGTCCGCCGAGGTTCGAAGTACCGACACCGTCGCCGACGTAGCCACCCGACCAGGCCAGGCCCGTGCTGAGGTCCAGGCCGCACGATGCCCACCAATCACGCGGGATGCCGAGCGGGCCACCCCAGGTGTGCGTCACGGACGATCGGCTCACGATCGGGAACAGATCGACCAGCACCTCCCACAGCGCGGCATGGACCGCGGCATTGCGATCCTGCTCGGGCGTGATTCGAGACCCGAAGTGGTAGGGAGCACCACGCCCGCCAAAGGCGAGTCGACCGTCGGATGTGCGTTGCCCGTAGATGATCAGGTGCCGGCCGTCCGAGAAGGTCTCCCGCTCGGCCAGGCCGATCTGTGACCACACCTCGTCGGGCAGCGGCTCGGTTGCGAGCATGAGCGAATACACCGGTGCGAGCGTGCGGGTGTGGCCCTTCAGGGTTCGCGTGTATCCCTCAGTCGCCCGCACGATGTACTCGGCCCGCACTGAGCCGTGGTCAGTGCGAACGATGCCGGGTTCGATCGCCGTGACGCGGGTGTGCTCGTGAATGACCGTGCCCGATGCCACGACGCTTCGCGCCAGACTCCTGACCAGCCGGGCGGGATTGATTGCCGCGCAGTGTGGTGTGTAGGTGCCACCGAGGACATCCGTGGCGTTCACACGGCGCGCGGTCTAGATCGG
>CAIVQM010000081.1 GCA_903908025.1 uncultured bacterium | reverse complement strand
GCCGAAGCGCCACCAACCTCAAGATCGAGGGGGTGGGGTGGCGGTGGGCGTGGGTTATGGTCGTCCGCAACCCCTTCGCAAGGAGATCCATGCTCTCGCTCCGTGCCGGCATCACTGCCGTCGCCGTCGCCGCTGTCACCCTCGCAGGTGTCGGCACAGCCCCAGCCGTCGCCGCTGCAGCCCAGGTCGGATCCTGCTACGCCTACCGAGCGGCCGTGCTCAAGGCCGTGTCCACATCGGCGCCAGCCGTCGAGTGCAGCGCCGAGCACACCGCCGAGACCTACTACATCGGGACACTGCCGGAGACCTTCGGAATACCGTCGAAGGCCCCGCAGGCGAAGCAGCTCTCCGCGGGACAGCCCTGCACGATCGCCGCCATGAACTCGTATCTCGGCATGCCCGACCGAGCGCTGCCCAGTCGGTTCCTCACCGTCGTGCTATTCCCGACGGACGACCAGTGGGCCGGTGGCGAACGTTGGCTGCGTTGCGATGTCGTGCTCCAGGGCGGCCTCGAGCTCAAGCCCTTCACCGGAACGGCGGCTGCCCTCGTCGCGGCCACCCCGCTCGTCCAGTTCGACTTCTGCACGCCCGGCAGCCCGAATGCTCGCGCGACGGCTGCCTACCCGTGCCTGACGCCGAAGAAGAACTGGATCAAGGTGCTCGACCAGGATCTCGGCGGTCCCGGCTCGTCCTTCCCCGGCACGACGACGGTGGAGCGCAAGACGCGGGCACTGTGCGAGAAGCAGGGCAAGAAGTGGTCCGGTGGCCAGAAATACCCCGGCTGGTGGGCCATCTGGCCGACCTCGGTGGGCTGGAAGCAGGGCAAGCGTTCGGCGCAGTGCTTCGTGCCCTACAGCCAGTACCTGAAGGCCATCACGCCCCCACCCGCACCCACGCCGGCGCCCGAGCCGGCCGCCACCCCGGCTCCCGCGCCGACCACTCCCTGACTCAGCGCAGCGGGCTGCGCGGCAGGTCGTCGGGGTACATCGACTCCATCGCCGGCAGCGTGGCGCTCAGCCGACTGATCTGATCGTCGGTGAGAGACAGGGACACGGCGCGAACGATCGACTCGACCGTCGCTGGCCGGGTTGCTCCAGGGATGGGGATCATCACCGGGCTGATCGCTAGCAGCCATGCGATGACGGTCTCCTGAGCCGACGCGTCGAGTTCCTCACCGACCCGGGCGAACTCTGCGTAGTGCGAGCCGATGTCATGCGCCTGCGTCGATCCGCCCAGGGGCGACCAGGGCAGGAACGCGATCCCCAGCTCGCCGCATCGATCCAGTACGTCGGCGTCGCCGCGGTAGCGCGGCGAGAACTCGTTCTGCACGGACACGATTCCACCGTCGCGTGGGCCCCCAATCACCTCGAGCGCCAACGCGAGCTCGGCGGGATTCACGTTCGACAGACCCACGCGACGAACGAGCCCAGCGTCCTGCAGCGCGGCAAGCGACTGCATCTGCGCCAGGTACGTGTACTCCGGATCGTGCCGATGGTGCTGATAGAGATCGATGACGTCGACCCCGAGCTCCGTCAGGCTCGCCTCGCACGCCGCACGAAGTCCTGCGACGCTCGAGTCCCGGCCCCACCAATCGTCTGGCCCCCGTGTGAGCCCGCCCTTCGTCGTGACAAGGAGCGAACCCACGTTCGCGGTGCCGGTGTACGTCCGCAGCGCCTCGGCAACAAGGGCCTCGTTGTGGCCCACCGTGTCCCATGACGGGGCGTAGATGTTCGCGGTATCGAGCATCGTGATGCCGAGATCGAGTGCGCGATGGATCGTTTCGATCGCCCGTTCGCGATGGTCGACCATGTCCTCGAAGGACATCGGCATGCAGCCAAGTCCAACTGCGGAGACGGTGAAATCGCCGATCATGCGGGTAGGAAGGGTCATGCGGTGACCATATAGCGCGACACCCGCAGTGCTACGTGACGAGTTCGAGCCACTGCTCCTCGAGTGCCTCGCGTTCGTTCTCGACGTCGCGGAGCTCATCGTGCAGAGTCGTCACGCGCTCGAAGTCTGTTGCGTGCGTGGCGAGTTCGTCATGCAATGCCACCTCGCGCACGCGCAGCTTCTCGATCTGCCGCTCTAGCCGCGCCATCGCCTTCTGCGCCGTGCGATCCTGCGACGCTGCCGTCGCCGTCGCGACCGGAACAACAGCGCTGGCAGCCTTCTGCGCGGTGGCTGCACGCCGGCGCTCCAGGTAGTCCTCGACCCCGCCGGTCAGCGGCCGCAACTGCTCGTCACCGAGCAGCGCGACGAAGTCATCGCATACGCGCTCGAGGAAGTAGCGGTCATGCGAGACGATCAGCAGCGTTCCGGCGAATCCGTCAAGCAGATCCTCCAGAGCGGTCAGCGTCTCGACATCGAAGTCGTTGGTCGGCTCGTCGAGGACGAGGACGTTCGGAGCACCCATCAGCAATCGCGTCAGCTGCAGTCGTCTGCGCTCGCCGCCCGACAGATCACCGACAGGCGTCCACTGCCCGTCCGTCCCGAAGCCCAGCCGCTCGCACAGTTGCGACGCCGTCAGCTCGCGTCCCTTGCCGAGGTCGACGCGTTGCGCGACGTGCTCGACGGACTCGAGTACTCGCCATGTCGGATCGAGTTCCTCCAGATGCTGGGACAGGTACGCAGGCTTGACCGTCTGACCCGTCACGACTCGCCCCGCCGACGGCCGAATCTCGCCGAGCATCATCCGCATCAGCGATGTCTTACCCGCACCATTGGCACCGAGGATGCCAATGCGCTGCCCGGGGCCGACATTCCACGTCAGGTGATCGAACAGCAGTTTGGAGCCCATTGACAGGGATGTGTCGTGCAGCTCGAACACCGTCTTGCCGAGTCGTGCATCGGCGAACGACAGCAGTTCGACGGCATCGCGGGGCGGCGGCTCCGCACTGATCAGCTCGTTGGCTGCGTCTACGCGGAACTTCGGCTTCGACGTACGTGCCGGAGCGCCACGACGCAGCCAGGCGAGCTCCTTGCGCAACAGGTTGTTGCGGCGCGCCTCCGCAGCCGCGCCCTGTCGCGTGCGCTCCGCTTTGGACAGGACATAGGCGGAGTAGCCACCGTCGTACTCCTCCACCTGGCCGCCAACGACCTCCCATGTGCGGTCGCACACCTCGTCAAGGAACCAGCGGTCATGGGTCACAACGACAATCGCCAGCGACGGTCGGCTCTTCAGGTAGCCGGCCAGCCACGCCACGATCTCGACATCCAGATGATTCGTCGGCTCGTCGAGCAGCAACAGGTCGAGATCGGAAACCAGTAGGCGAGCCAACTCGACCCGGCGGCGCTCCCCGCCGGACAGGCCGCCAAGGCGCCGGTCCAGAACCGCATCGTCGAATCCGCCCAGCAGGCCGAGGAGCACCTCGCGAACCCGCGGCTCGACCGCCCACTCGTGAGTAGCCCGGCTTCCGACGACGGTCTGCAGGATCGTCGCGTCCGGATCGAAGGGCGGGTTCTGCCGCAGCAGGCCCACGTGGGCGTCGGCCGAGGCGCTGACACGACCTGCGTCGACGGGCTCGTCGCCGGCCATGACGGCCAGCAGGGTGCTCTTGCCAGCCCCATTGCGGCCGACCACACCGATTCGGTCGCCCGCATTCACGCCCGTGGAGACGTCGGCCAGCAGTGGGCGCTCCCCGAACGCCTTGCTCACCGACTCCAGATTTACGACATTGCGGACAGGAGGCACCCAGACATTGTGTCGCCCGAGCGCGGAGTCACCAGAGGCGCTATCGTCACGCGCCACGGGGGGCCGCGAGAACACTGTCGGGAGTACACGTGCGACTGCTGCGGAAGGAGCGCACGCCCACCGCATCTGCCGCCGTCCCGGTGCCTGCAGCACCTGCCATCCCCAGCCTCGGCAACGGCCTGACGACACCGATCCGCGATGTGGACCTACCGGACCTCCTGGAGACCCTGCGGGCTCCCGAGCTCCCCGAGCCTGACTTCGAGTTCTACGTGGATTGGGATGGCATCCGGACCCGCGTGGCCATGCTGCCATGGGCTCCGCGTGAACTCGCCGGCCGCGTCAACACGACGCTGCCGATCCCGGATGACGGCTACCGGAGCGAGGACGTCGAGTACGCCTGCCTCGCGGCGGCCCTCAACTCCGCCCACGACACCTTCCGCATCGTCGAGATCGGGGCCGGCTGGGCTCCGTGGGCGGTAGCCGGAATCGTGCAGGCGCGCCGTCGTGGCCTCCGTGCAACGGGCATCGCTGTGGAGGCAGATGCGACCCGCAGCCAGTGGGCGATGCAGCACGCCGCCGACAACGACGTGCGCGCCGAGTTCATCACGGGTACGCCGGACGAGATCGCCGGACGTATGCGTGAACCCGCCGAAGGGATCGAACTGCGCGTCATCCAGGCAGCGGGCTGGCACACCACGACGACCCTGCAGTTCCCGGTGCTCGACGAGGGTGACATGGGCGGCGCCGTCTGGACGCTGCCGGGCACTGACGTCGACTATCGCGGCGCGCACCTGTCGCATGTCGACGTCCCGACCGTCTCGATCGCCGACCTGCTCGACGCGCCTGACCTGACCGACCTGCTGCACATCGACGTGCAGGGTGTCGAGTTCGACCTCATCGAGCCGGCCAGCCACGTGATTCAGCAGAAGGTCCGGCTGATGGCCATCGGCACAACCGACCGGCTGACCGAGGGGCGCCTGCAGCAGCACTTCCTGCCGCGCGGCTGGGGCCTGGCGATTGACGACCCCTGCACCGCCGTCTTCACGATGACCCATCCGACCCTTGCGGGGTTCACGGTGCAGGACGGGACGCAGCTATGGGAGAACCCGTTCGTGCGCACGGACTTCCCCGGATAGGCCCGTCCAATCGTCGATCCTGGCGGTTACGGCTATCCTCAGCACGAGCCTCGACCGCAGGAGCGTGATTGACAGATGGACACCCCCGCCGAGTGCCCGCGCGGCCACGCCCTGAATGCCGGAACCACGCACTGCACCATCTGCTGGGTTCGAGTCGTACCCGAGGATCCCACTGAGGCAGCCGCCCGGCGTCGGCGTCGGCGTCACACCATCTTGGGCATCTCTCTGCTGGCCGTCACCGGCCTCGTCATTGGAGGCGTCACGGGGCGCGTTCTCGGAGATAGGCCCAGCGGCCCGACCATCTTGGCCCAAGAGCCCGTCGCCCCAGCGCCAACGTCATCGCCGACAGCCTCCTCGTCAACTCCCGAAGAGGCGACCACCATCGTCGCCGCGCCACTCGCCGCGACCGTTGCGGACCCCGTCACGGCCCCCGCTGACGGCAGTTGCTCCGTGCAGGTCCGCGATCAGGAAGTGGCCTGCGGTCTTGCCAATGAACGATTGACGTTCACCGTCTGCGTTCCCGATGGCACCGAGCGCATCCGAGTCCGGACTCGCGGGGCGAATACCGATCCCTGGCAGGATGCCTCCTTCGACGTCGCGCTCGGAATTGATGCCGGGGTCGGGTGCCCGCGCAACGAGATCGCCGCGGACCTATCGATCGCCACGACAGCCGTCGATGCAGCGAAGTGGCGCATTGTCGGCCGCGACGATCAGCGAGCGCGACTGTGGATGTCCCCGCTTGTCACCGTGACCAATGCTTCCTGAAGCAGCCTGACCACCTGGCATTAGCGCTTGTCGGCTGTCGGCTGACTGATGTTCGTCGGGGCTTCATCTCGCCGGTGAATTCCGCTCACTTGGTCGTGGTCGGGTGTGGAGTCAGCAGTCCACCATCAGGGAGAACACATATGACCGTACGTCGCACAACACTCGTCGCCGTCGCCTCCGTGGCCGTCGGCATCACGCTGTTCGCCGCCCCCCTCACCGCCTCCGCCGCCACCACGGCGGATCGCGGCAACGGCAACAGCAGCCATGAGTCCGGCGACTCAAATCAAGGTGAGTCTCACGATCATGAGCAGTCCGACCGGCAGGCCGGGTTCAGCATCGGCCTGTGGGGCGATCAGCCCTACAGCGATGCTGGACTCGCCGCGCTCCCGAAGGTGATCGCCTCGATCAACGCACAGCCGCTGGCCTTCACCATCTTCGACGGGGACATCAAAAGCGGGAGTTCGCCCTGCGTAGACGCGCAGTACGACCAGGCCGCTTCGACGTTCGCCCAGATCAGCTGGCCGTCGGTGTACACGCCGGGTGACAACGAGTGGACCGACTGCGACCGCAAGAAGGCCGGCTACTGGGATCCCAACGAGCGGCTCGCCAAAATCCGCACGATGTTCTTCGCCACCGAGCGCTCCCTGGGCGCGACCACGATCGAGCTCGAGCGCCAGAACGCACAGTTCCCGGAGAACGCGCGCTGGTCCAAGGGTGGCGTCACCTTCATCACTATCAACAC
Source organism: uncultured bacterium (assembly GCA_903908025.1). Lineage (GTDB taxonomy): Bacteria > Actinomycetota > Actinomycetes > S36-B12 > S36-B12 > UBA10649. Next base: position 9,004 of record CAIVQM010000081.1, on the reverse strand, counting down.
TCCTGGCACGGATAACAACTACCCGCAGGTCGACGGCAGCGGCGCTCCGATCGATGCCGATGGCGCCAAGACCGCGGATAGTGGGAAGCCGCAGAACGGCGACCTTGCCGAGTACACCGCCCGCAACGCAGCCAACCTGGCTTGGCTCGAGGCCGGATTCCGGGATGCGCAGCGTCGCGGATCAAAGGGCATCATGATCGTCCAGCAGGCAGACATGTGGGCGACCAACGGCGACGTCATCACCCACTACGCCGACGAGAAGGCGAAGCTGGCCCAGCTCGTCGCGAGCACGAAGCGGCCCGTGGTGCTGGTCAACGGAGACAGCCATGGCTACCTGCTCGACAACCCCCTCCTCGATGGCAATGGCGCTCAGTTGCCGAACTTCCAGCGGCTGATCACCGACGGCGAGACGGCGTTCGGCTGGACGAAGGTCGATATCAACGCCAACAACAAGCAGGTCTTCACCTTCACCCGGCAGGTCGTTGCACCGTAGCCCGGATGTGGGGAACTGATGTACGGGCCTGGCCATCGACACGTATGGTCAGGCCCGCTACACCCCGCGGCAGAACCCCGGCCGAAGTGCCGGCACTGGGAAACCCAACCATGAGGAGAACGAATGAACCACGTTCGCATCGCCCAATATGACGTGACCCACGGCACGGCCAAGGAGGTCGCGGAGGCCGTTCAGGGCCCCGACGGCATGATCGAGATCTTCAGCGCCCAGCCGGGCTTCCGGGCCTACACCCTGCTTGAGGTCGATCCGGTGACGATCGTCTCCGTCAGCGTCTGGGAGACACACGACGAGGCCGAGCATGCCGTCCGCGAGGCGGCCGAGTGGGTTGCCACCCACCTCGACAATCGCGTTCATCGCACCTCGAACGTCGTCGGCGACGCGATGTTCTGGACGGGCACCGGAGCCTGATCTCCGCAGAAGTCCTGGGGCGTCGATGGTTGATGTCCCGGGACTTCTGCATGTGGCCACGTTGTCGACAAGCAGCTCGCGAGCTGCGTCAGTGGTGGCTGAGCATTTCGGACGGACCGCAGCCACGCCTGACGCAGGCGGCCGGTCAGGGTGCGCCCGAGGGTGTGCTGTTCCGGGACATATTTATCGCATGTCCCGCGACATGCTTATCGCTCGTGTAACGGGGCTGGGACGGCCCTGTCGTCGAATCCCATCGCGAGCTGCGTCAGTGGTGGTTGGACAAATCGGACGGGGTGCAGCCACGCCTGACGCAGGCGGGGGGACCGTAGAAAAAAAGTGCGCCCGAAGGGATTCGAACCCCTAACCTCTTGATCCGTAGTCAAGTGCTCTATCCGTTGAGCTACGGGCGCATGGCCGCAAGCGACCGACGAGGAGTCTATCGGCACATCCCTCTGGGTCGAAACCAGCCTCCGCCCACTGGCGGCCCCTCACACGAGCAGACGGACCCCGCAGCCCGGGAAGTGGCTGCGGGATCCGCCTGACTGGTGTGACTAGCGGGGACGATTGCGGCGGTCCACCCCGTCCCAGGCGGCGTTCGCCACGAACTCATCCCAGAGGACTGCATCCACCGCTTGGTCGATCTCCTGGTTGCGCGCCGACCCGCGGCTGACGCCAACCCCGGCGTCGACCAGCGTGCCCACGATCACCTTGGGCTCCGCCTCGTCCATCTCGTACTGAGTGATGGCCAGCTGCGCACGGCCGGCTGCGTCGATCGCCTCCGGAACGTGGCCACGGCCAGCCCGCGCCTTCGTCACGGAGACGGACTCGCCCGCACCGAAGTACAGGACGGACTCCCAGTCTTGGACCGGACGGATCGCCGCCGCCGCCTTCCGCGCCCGGCGGGAGGGCTTGGCGGGCACCTTGATCCACTGCACGAGGCCGAGGACCACGTCCACGATCGAGTTGCGAATGCCCATGAACGCGATGAGTGCGTAGGTGACGAGGATGCCGTTGAAGGCAGCGAAGACCGCGTTGCCCCAGTTCTGGGCGTTGTAGTCCCGGAACAGCGTCCAGAAGGAGAAGGCCGCGATCAGGCAGATGGCCAGGACATAGCTCATCGGTGTCGCCGTCCGGTTGTTGACCTTCGGCGTACGGGCGAACGGGATCTTGGCCTTTGCCGCCGCCTGCTGCAGCGACTTGAGCACGCCAGCCAGGTTGACCGGCAGCAGGATCAGGTTGAACCCGTATACGCGGAACACGTCAGTCCTCTTGTAGCCGAGGCGGTGGAAGTCCGCCGCCTGCGCGAGGAAGTACGGGAGCGCAGCGAACAGGATGATCGGGCTCAGCAGCTTGCTGTCGTACGGGTACGCAAGCAGGAACACCAGACCAAAGCTCGCCCAGCAGATCGATGCCATGTAGTTGACGCGCAGCGCCACCTCGGACCACGGCACCGGGTGCCCGGCACGACGGCGAGCACGCATGTGCCGCAGGAACTTCGGCATGATGAGCAGCCCACCGTTGGCCCAGCGCGCACGCTGGACCGCAAGGGCTCCGAAGTCCGGCGGGGTTGCGCTGTAGCTGAGCCGCTCCGGGTAGTTCACCAGCGTCCAGCCGTGGGCCAGGAGGTCGATGCTCGACTCCGTGTCCTCGATGACCGTGCGGTCCTGGATGTAGCGGCGAATCTCCGCGCCGCCTTCGTTCGACACCTCGACGATGTCGTCCAGTGCCGTTTTCCGGATGACCGCGTTCGCGCCGACCCAGAAGGTCGCCCCGTAGTAGGTCATGCCCTGATGCAGGATGTGCTGGATGTCGGTCGTCGCACCAGCGATGCGCTCGAGGCGCGTTGCCGCACCACGAATTGCCGAGTACGGAGTCTGTGATACAGCCACGCGAGCGTTCTCCGGCTGGCCCATCAGGTAGACGAGTCGCAGGCAGTACTCACGCAGCAGGACGCTGTCCGCGTCCAGTGTCAGGACGAAGTCCGACTCGCTGACCGTCAGGTCGCTCGCGTGGGAGACCGGCGTGAGCCGGATTCCCATGGGAGTTTCAGTCGTCCGGAAGCTACGACCCATCAGTCCGAGATACGAGTTCAGGTTCATGGCCTTGTTCGCCTCGTGTGAGAGCGAGGAGTACTTCTTTCGCTCGAAGGACGAGATCTCAGCGCGGAATGGCCAGACCAGACCGCGGTACAGCTGGGTGATGCGCTCGACGGGGAGCGGTGTGCCCTCGTCGGCTGCCGCTCGCAGGGCCAGTGCCGTTCGGTTGAAGTCGCGCGACAGGGTCGCGAAGATCTCGTCGGCGACGAACTCATCGCCGTGGTTGTTTCGGGGGTAGAGGTCTGCCTCCGCAGCCAGCCAGCGAGCGGCCCACTCGTAGTGGACGGCCAGCGCACGTGCCTCGTCCGGTGTCGCGTCGTCGCCTGCATGCACGGAGTGCTCGTGCTCGTACAAGGCCTGCTCGAATCGCTTGAGGGGAACGCTCAACCACGCCTCGAGCTCACCCGGCAGTGCACGGCAGCCAGCCAGGCTCGCGGCGGCAGCGGGATCGCTCGGGTTCGGCGGATCGTCGAGCAGCAGCACGACCCGCATGTGCGGGTACTCCTGCAGTGCAGCCGACAGGAGCGTCGCCCGCACGACTGCCGGGTCCTCGCAGTACGAGGGGACCAGCACCGTGAGAGTCGGCATCGTCCGGCCGAAGTAGGCGTCGAGCTCAGCTCGCGGAACGCGCACGTGGTCACGGATCCGATAGAACGCACCCTGACGTGCCAGCAGGTACATCAGCGCCGAGAAGGTCAGGAACGACATGACGATCACGTATGACGCGGCCTCGAGAACGAAGCGCAGGCTGGTGAAGCCGTTGTCGACGAACTGCCCGATGATCGTGGAGACCAAGTAGGTGACCCAGAGGATGACCGTCGCAGTGATGAGGCCGCCGCCGATCCAAATCGACCGGTTCGTCGGAGGCTTCTCGACTGCCGGCAGCATGACGCGGTTGCGCTCAGCGCCCCACTGACGCCGGATATCCGGGCGCGGCTTTTCGACAACGATCGTCTCCGAAGTGAGCGCAGGAACGCCCACTCGGACGATGTCCCGTGACGGTGGCGTGCGCTCCGGCTCGGGCTCGGGCTCGGGCGCGGCCTGGGCCTCGGCGGGAGCGGGGTTGAGCGCTGCCTGGACGGCTGCGGTGAGCGACTCCATCATCGGCGTCGCATCCGGGCCGGCGCCGATCGCCTTGCCCCCGCGCACATCGACCGTGATGGTGAAGGTCTGCACATCGTCCGCGTCCGGAACTGGCGCGGCGACACTCACCGCATCCTCCGCGCCCGGGATCTCGATCTCCGGATTTCCGCTGTTCTCCATGTCGTTCGACATGCCCACACCCTTCGGTAACACCTGACGATTCTGCGCGGATTACGCGCTGCTGACGGACGTAGTCAAGGGGGGCTCATGCCACCCGTCCATCCGACCAAGGGCTGCACTGACGGTATTCACGCGGGCGTCCTGACGGTGGTTCGGGAATCCACCACGGCAGCACGGCAGGCAGGTGGGCAGAATCATCCCGTGACTGACTCCACTCCCGCGGACGAGACGGGCGTCGTAGCTTCGCCGGGCTACGCCGGATTCGGGTCCGCACAGGTTCGAGCAGCCCTCCAAGGACCCAATGCCCTGTCTCTGAAGCTCTTCCCTCTGTTAGCCGCACTCAACTTCGGTCCGGCCGTCGCAGTTGAGTCCACATCGAAGGTCGACCCCGGCGACCTCTGGATCTGGGTTGGCATCGAGTTCGTCGGTTTCGTGACGCTCTTCCTGTGCTATCTGCTAGCCAAGGGGATCGTCCGCGGGTTCAGCATCCCCTTACGCCCCTGGTGGGTGCTACTTCCGATCAGCGGGGCGGGCGGATTCGTGCAAGGGCTCGTCGTCGCCCAGCTGCTGACCCTCACCACGGTTGAGGACCTGTACGGTCCGCTGGCCCGGGCCGCCTCGGTGTTCTTCTTCACCCTTCTGTGGCTCCCGATCGAGGCCGTCGTCCTCAGCGCGATCGCGTGGGGGCGAGACCTGCGCGTGCGGTCTCTCCGCGAGGCCACCGCCTTGGAGCGGACTCGACTTGCCCAAGGTGACCTTGCGGAGGTCACACGACAGGCCGTCCAGTCGGCCTTGGTCGACGAGGTACAGACCACCATCGGCGTCGCACGCGATCGATTCGACCGGGCCGTGGCGGAAGTGCGCCCGACGGAGGCGATTCAGAGTCTCCTGCGCGACGTGGCGGCCTCAGACATCAAGCCGCTCGCCACCGAACTGTGGGGGGTAGCCGACGACATCCACATCGAAGAGTCAGCCAAGGCCTCGATCTCGCACTGGCCTCGCCAGATGGCCTCGAACCTCGACCGTCGGCCATTTCACCCCGCGCTCATCACGTTGATGTTGGCGACCATGATCGTGCCGCTCGCGATCCGCAATTGGGGCGGCGGGCTCGGGATCGCTGTAGTGCTACCACTGCTCGGTTTCCTGTTCCTGGTCCAGTCAATAGGGGCCACCCTGCTGAGAGTGACACGACGGCATCACGCCATCACCGTGATAGCAACCATCGCGCTCTCGGTATCCCTACCCTTGCTGCTCAACATCATGGGCGGGCTGTCGGGCCGCATTCTCCTTGGGCCCAATACCTTCGAGGTCCCGAACAGCGGCCCTATCCTCACGATGATCGGAATCCTGACTTTCCAGGCACTCATCATGGTGGCGCGCGCCGCCTCCTACTCGCGCGAGGAGTCCTTCGAGGTCTTTCAGCACCAGGTCGACACCGAGCTCCTCCACCAGCAGTACGTCAATGCCGAGATCGTCCGTGAGTCACGGCGGTGGGCGACCTACCTGCACGGTCAGGTGCAGTCACGGTTCCTGGCCGCGGCCCTCGTGCTCGAAGCGGCCGAGGCGACCGGAGATTCCGCCGAACAGGCGCAGGCCCTGCGATTGGCCGCCAAGGTGATCGGTGACATCGACGTGGCGCCGCAGGCCGTCGTGCGCACCTTGCGCGAGGAACTGGAGTTCCGCGCCGGCCTCTGGGCGGGGCTGGTCCGGGTGACCTTCGAACTCCCCGAGACTCCGATCCCACCGACGTCGGCATCCATCGAAGCCGTTGGCGAGGTCCTTGAGGAGGGCATCTCGAACGCCTACCGGCACGGCCGCGCGAGGAACATCACCGTGACCTACCAGGCCTCACCGGAGGGTGGCCATGACCTGGTGATCAGCGACGACGGGATCGGGCCCCAGGGACCGCGAGAAGGCATGGGCTCGATGCTCCTGACCGAGACTTCGGACGGCCACTGGTCACTCACGCGCGACACAGCGGCCAATCTGACGGTGCTGCGCATCCATCTGGTGTGACGTCAGCGGATGACGACACGGCCCTGCTGCCACATGCGTACAGCGCGAACACGCGAGTTGAGCTGCGTGTCCGCCTCGATCCCCATGGCCTGCATCGTCCGCTGAACCAGACTCTCGGCAGCCCGCATCGAGGTTCCCCGCTTCTCGGCAATGCCGGCATTCGAGTAGCCCTCAGCCATCAGGTGCAGGATCTCCGCCTGCGCCTGGCTCAGCTCGATCAGCGGCTCGGCCGAGGTCAGGTGACCCTTGTCCACAATGTGCGCGTGGCTGATCGCCGCCTCGATGGCCACACTGATATCGGCGATCGAGGACATGCGCCCCTTCACGAGATAGGCCGTGTTCTCCGGGATGCTGGCGCCAGCACCAACCGCGAGCGCCGCGGCCGAATGGGACGAGAGGACCACAAGCCCGACCCACGGCCGCTCCTCATGGATCTTGGTCAGGAGATCAGCACCTGACGGACCGGGGCCCAGATCGAGATCCGAGATCACGACATTCGGCTCGAAGTCGTTGAGGATGGCCATGGCTGCCGCAACGCTGTCGGCAGACCGGACGATCATTCCGCTCGCAGCCAGCGACTCGCCGATGAGCGCCCTGGTGAACGAGTCGTCCTCGACGACCAGCACACGAGGTTGGAACATGTTCTCGCGATCAGCGCTCATACAGCCCACTCCACTTCAGATCACCTAGTGGCCTCACCATGCAGGATGTTCAGCAGGTTGTCACATGCAGTATCGCGAGGACTTTCGGTTATTGCGCCGGGAAGCCTTGCCCACCTGCCCGCACGTGTTTCCCGAATACCCGACCAACGGGTAGCGCGATAACCGCTTCCGGCCTCGCTTCGCGTATCGCGGCAGCTCCTGGTTTCGCGTTAGGTGCTCACTGGAACAGCAGGGCATCAACTCGACGACATAGGTGGAGACCGTGGATACGACCAGCGCAATGACTTCTTCCGGCGGCAATGGCGGGACCTGGGGCAACGCGGCACCGCCGCCTCCGAGGCTGCGCGTCTCGCTCGCCCGGGTTCTGGTGGCGTTGGCCGCGATCGGAGCCATCATCTTCGGAGGCATCCACTTCGGACAGGCAGCGGTCGCGGAAACCCGCGTGCCCGGGCCGACCGCCTTCGCGGCGTATGTCGACGTCACGGCAGTGCCCATCGAGCATTTCGAAGTCCCGGCGGGCCCGGCGCACAACAACGCGATCCTCTCCTTCGTCGTCGCCGCCACGGATGATCCGTGTGTGCCCTCGTGGGGCACCTACTACTCCATGGCTGGCGCGGACGCCAGCATCGATCTCAGCCGTCGCATCGCGCAGCTGCGCGCAACCGGTGGTGACGTTCGGGTGTCCTTCGGCGGGGCCAGCAACAGCGAACTGAGTACCTCCTGCACCGATGCAACCAAGCTCACAGCCGCCTACGCATCGGTCGTCGACTACTACCACCTGACGAGCATCGACCTCGACCTCGAGGGTCCGGCCCTCGGGTCAGCCGCAACCAGTGCCCGTCGCGCCGCCGCGATCAAGGCCCTGCAGGTCCGCTCTGCCGAGACCGGAAAGCCGCTGCGCATCTGGCTGACGCTGCCATCATCCACCCAGGGTCTTACCGACCAGGGCTTCGCCGAGGTGCAGACCATGCTCGACGCGGGCATCGATCTGGCCGGAGTCAATGCGATGACGATGGATTTCGGGCCCTCGAAGGATGACTCCGCGAGCATGGCCAGCGCCGTTCAGACGGCAGCCGAGCAGGTGCATCGCCAACTGGGGGTCGCCTACGACGCCAGCAATCACGGGCTGGACTCGAACGCACTGTGGAACAAGCTCGGGATCACGCCGATGATCGGCCAGAACGATACGCCGAACGAGCAGTTCACGATCACCGATGCAACCACGGTCAATGCATTCGCCCTCGCCAATGGCGTAGGCATGCTGTCCATGTGGTCACTCAACCGCGATGCCTCCTGCACGCTGCCCACGCCCGTCGTCACGACGGTCGTCCAGGTCGACTGCAGCGGGGTAGACCAGGCCGGGGCGAGCTTCCAGGCGGTGCTGTCCGCAGGCACCAAGGACCTTCAGTTCGTTACGCCCAAGACGCCTTCGCCGTCGGCCTCTGCGGCCCGGATCCTGCCCGACGATCCGGCTAAGAGCCCGTTCCCGATCTGGGACGCCGAGTGCGACTTCCCGGCGGGCACGCGGATCGTCTGGCACCACAACGTCTACAAGGCCAAGTGGTGGACCCACGGCACGGCGCCGGACAGCCCCGTCGTCCACGAGGAGGACTCCCCGTGGCGGCTGATCGGTCCGGTCCTTCCCGGTGACCATCCCGCACCCCTGCCCACCGTGCCCGCGGGCACCTACCCGGAGTGGTCGGCAGCTGCCATCTACAACACCGGGGCCCGCGTGCAGATCGACAAGGTGCCCTACCAGGCAAAGTGGTGGACCCAGGGCGACAAGCCCGGCACCGGTTCGCCCAGCGCGTCCCCGTGGACGATGATCATGCCCACGGTCACCGATCTCGGCTGACCTGAAACAGAATGACGTGAGGGCGCCCCCAAAAAAGGGGGCGCCCTCACTGATCCGTGTCAAGGATTCCGGACAGTCTCTCGATTGATTCCTTCTGGTCATCAGGCCGCGAGTGCGGCGCTGCGGTAGTCGTTGAGGGCTTGCGCGGGGGTGCGGTAGCCGATCGATGAGTGCATGCGCTTTCGGTTGT
>CAIVQM010000080.1 GCA_903908025.1 uncultured bacterium | reverse complement strand
CGCATCGACCATGATGCGTGCCTGCTCAGCGAGTTTCGACGGCGTGGCGCGATGCGACAGCATGAGGAACCCAACGGTCTCCATGCCCAACTCGCGTGCCGCCTTGAAGTGCTGGCGCGAGACGTCAGCCTCGGTGCAGTGGGTGGCGATGCGAGCCACGGAGGCCCCAGCCGCGTGCGCCTGCTTGAGGTCGCGGACGGTGCCGAGGCCCGGCAGCATGAGCACCGCGATGCGGGCCTGCTTCGCCTCGTCCACCGCAGCGGCGACCAACTTGATGTCGTCGACCAGGCTGAACCCGTAGTTGAAGCTCGAGCCGCCGAGTCCGTCGCCGTGGGTCACCTCGATGACCTCGACACCAGACAGGTCGAGGGCATGGACGATCGAGCGCACCTGCTCCTCGGAGAAGCGGTGTGCCATCGCATGGCTGCCGTCCCGAAGAGTCGAATCCGTGATGCGGATGCTGTCCTTGGTCGGCTCTTCGACGACGATGTCCGAGACGGTGGTCATGCGGTCGCTCCTGTCTTGGCGAGGGCCATCAGGTCGCCGACGCGTGCCGCCGCTGCCGTGATGATGTCGAGGTTGCCGGCATATGTCGGCAGGTAGTCGCCAGCCCCGAGAACCTCGAGGAACACCGCGACACGGGCATGGCCGTTCCAGATCTCGCGCGGATCGTCGAACTGCGGGTCGGCACGGAGGGTGTAGCCGGGCACGTACTCCTGCACCCTGGCGACCATGTCGTGGATGGACGCTGCGATCGCGTCGTGGTCGCAATCCGCGGGGATCGAGCAGAAGACCGTGTCGCGCATGATCATCGGCGGCTCAACCGGGTTGAGGATGATGATCGCCTTGCCTCGAGTGGCCTTGCCGACGACCTCGATGGCACGTGACGTCGTCTCGGTGAACTCGTCGATGTTCGCCCGGGTACCGGGTCCCGCCGACCGTGACGAGATGGAGGCGACAATCTCCGCGTACTCGACGGGCACGATGCTGCTGACAGCCGAGACGATCGGAATCGTCGCCTGACCACCGCACGTGATCATGTTGACGTTCATCGCACTGACGTTGACATCCAGATTCACGGGCGGGCAGACGAACGGCCCGATGGCGGCCGGAGTCAGGTCGATGGCCTGGATGCCCGCCTCCTCGAACCGCGGTGCATTCGCCCGATGCGCATACGCACTGGTCGCCTCGAACACGAGATCGGGCAACTCATCCTGCGCAAGGAGCCAGTCGACACCCTCATGCGAGGTCTCGACTCCCCGCGCCCGGGCCCGCGCGAGGCCGTCGGACTCCGGGTCGACCCCGATCATCCAGCGCACGTCAACGTTCTCGCTGGCCTGGAGCTTGGCGAGCAGGTCGGTCCCGATGTTTCCGGGTCCGACGATCGCCGCGGTGGCCTTGGTCATGAGGCTCCTTCTGCAGTGGCGGTACGGGGAGGTGCGAAGCGCGCAGTGACGGATCCGATGCCACCGAACTGCGCTCGGACGACATCGCCCGCCGCAACAGGGAAGGCAGCGGTCTGTGATCCGGGCAGGACGATGTGGCCTGCTTCCAGTGTGATGCCCAGCGCCCCGACGGTGTTGGCGAGCCAGACGAGGGAGGTGATCGGCGAGCCGAGGACGGCACCACCGGCGCCGGTGCCGATGACCTCGCCGTTGCGGTGCAGGACGCAGCCGCTCAGCCGCAGGTCAACATCTGCCAGCGACACTGGGGTGCTGCCGAGCACGATGCCGCCCGATGAGGCGTTGTCGGCGATGGTGTCGAGGATCCCGATCTTCCAGTCGCGGATGCGGCTGTCGATGATCTCGAGCGCCGGCAGGATGTAGTCGACCGCCGAGATGGCCTGCGTCACCGTCACGCCGGGGCCGCGCAGGGAGGACTTGAGCACGAAAGCAACCTCGGGCTCCACCTTCGGCTGCAGGTACTGACTGGCATCGATCGGGACATGCTCGAGGAACAGCATGTCGTCGGTGATGTGACCGTAGTCGGGCTGGTCGACGCCCAACTGCCGCTGCATGGCTGCGGAGGTCAGACCGACCTTCTGCCCGATGACCCGGCGGCCGGCCAGCTCACGGCTGCGGATCTGCAGCAGCTGGATCTCGTAGGCATCGGCCAGGGTCATATCGGGGAACCGGGTGCTGATCTGGTCGATCGGCTCTCGGCTCACATAGGCGTCGAGGAGTTGCTGCGCCGTCAGCGCCCGAGTGGCCGCGTCCATCGATACCTCCCCTACCGTCCTGTCGAACGCTAGGAGGAACGCCGCCGGGTGGGGCCACCGTGTTCCGGTCCTTGGAACGATTGCCGAAACCTGTGATGGACGTCACCGATCCATCGCTCGGGCAGCGGATCAGTGCTTTGACGCCATCAACTTGGTCAGGTGCTTCGCCGCCGTCATGACCAACCGCACCTGGCGGTCCTTGTGCTCGCTCAGTTCGCTGACAGAGCCGGTGATGGAGATGGCCGCGATGGCGACGCCGTGCTGATCGAGCACGGGCGCTGCCACGGATGCCAGCTTGTACATCAGTTCCTCGCGCGAGGTTGCGTAGCCGACTCGCCGGACAGCGGCCAGCTCGGCTCGGAACTGCGGCGCATTGCTGATGGTCCGCGTCGTGTAGATGGGGAAGCCCGCGTCGATCCGAGCCTGCGCGGCCTCCGGGTCGTAGGCGCATAGGGCCTTACCCGAAGACGTCGCATGCAGGGGCCATCTCCGTCGGAACTCGGTCATGACCTGCATGCCGCGCAAGGTCGGGAGGCGCTCGAGGAAGAGGGTGTCGGATCCCTGCGCGATCGACAGGTGCACCGTCCAACCGCTCACCTCGCGCAGCTCCTCGAGGAGCGTCACGGACCGGCGGCGCAGTTCGAGCCGATTGAGGACGAGCTGGCCCAACTCGAACAGGTGCAGCCCTAACCGGTAGCGGCCCGTCTCGCTGCTCTGCTCGATCAGGCCGCGAGAGGCCAGCGTGGTCAGGAGCCGGTGGGCCGTGCTCTTGGCCACGCCGAGCCGACGCGCAACCTCGGAGACCCCGAGTTCCTCGTCGACCGTGAAGCAGTCGAGCAGGTCGAGCGCCGTCGCGACGGACTTGAGTCCACCCTCGACGTCCGAATCCGACATGCGCGTCAGCCTAGGCAGAAAGAGGTGGGGGCGACGGACTTTCGTCCGTCGCCCCCACCCAAATGATCAGCGAACTACCTCGATCAGGTCGCAACCGTGAGGAAGCGGTCGTTCAGCTCGCGGCTGTGGTAGAAGATCGCCTTGCCGAGCTGGTCGGGCGTCCAGACCACGGTGGGACGGTCGCGGAAGCAGCGGTAGCCACCGGCGAACGTCTCATTGCGGTTGCCAGCGGGATCGAAGAAGTAGATCGTCGTTCCGCGGGTGATGCCGTGACGCGTCGGCCCGATGTCGATCGGGACATCGTCCATCGAGAAGATGTCGGCCGCATGGAGGATGTCGCTCCAGCCGCGCATCTCGAACGCGAAGTGATGGATCTTGTTCTCCGGCGCCTCGAGCAGTGCGATGTCGTGGTTCGACTCGCCAATGGTCAGCCAGGTGGCGATGGTGTGCGCATCGTCGTCGAGGCTCGTCTGCACGCGCTCCGTGGCCCACATGCCCACGCAGTCCATGAAGAACTTCTCGATGCCCGCGACATCGTCGACCCACAGCAGGGCGTGGTCGAGGCGAGGTGCACCGATGCCCACCATGTGACGCGGGAACGCGTCGGGGTTGTGCGTGCCGACCTCGAGACCCCATGCCGTCATCTGGCTGTAGAACTCGATCTGATGTCCGGACGGAAGCGTGACGCGGATGCCGTCCCCGACCTCGGGGTTCTCGCCCGCGACCATGCGCACCACCGGGTAGCCGTAGGCGATGGCCTTCGTCTCGATGTCGGAAACATCCTCAGGCTTCTCGCACTTGAACCCGCACTTGACGTATCCGACGCCGCCTTCTTCGATCACGACAGAGTGGTGATCCCACTCGTCCCAGCCCTTGTAGTAGACCCGGCCGTCCTGCTCCAGGGTCTGGTAGAGCCCAACGGTGTTCGAGTAGTGCTCCTTGGCCTCGGCCAGATCGGTCACCTTCACGTGCATGTAGCCCATTCGCATGACAGCCATGTCGGACGGTCCTTTCGTGTTCTTGGTACTCCGGTTGAGTGAGGTTCAGCCCGTCCGCGTCGCCGCGTAGAGGGACATCAGAGAGCTCACGCGACGCAGGTTGTCCTCACGCAGCGCGATTCGTACATCCGTGACGGCGACGGCCCGACAGGTCAGGCACGTCCCCTCAGCTTGCTCGGACTCCGTCAGCACATTGTCTGCAACGGGCCGGTTGTAGATGACTTCACCTTGCAGCAGGTCCACCTTGCAGATCGCACAGCCACCTCGGCGGCAGCCGACGCGATAGGCGAACCCGTTGCGGTACAGGCCT
>CAIVQM010000079.1 GCA_903908025.1 uncultured bacterium | reverse complement strand
GCGTTGCCGAACCCGCCGCCACCGAGATCGAACTCCCACTTGGCCGCAGCTGGCGACGTGCCGGCAGCCGAGTCGAATTCGTCGGACCAGGTGAGTTGCCACCCCGACGGGTCACCTGCCGCAGCCTGCGCTCCGGTTACGTTGATGGCCATGGGGGCCAGGCAGAGGAGGGCTGTGGCGGCCGCGAGGCCACGAGCCCTTCGGTTCGTACTCCGCGCATTGGTTCGAGTCATGATGTTCTCCCACCTCCGGGTAGCCGTTCTGCCCAATGCAGCACGGCCCTGAACCTTCGTGGGATCAGTGAAGAGCCGAATCGAAGACACTCCAAAGGGCGCGATGGGGTTTCCACGACGCGGAGGGGTTTTCCCTACGTCAACGCGCCCGCTCCCACCCGCCGCTGGTAGGCAAGGATGTGTGCATGGCCACGTGCTCGGCACTTGTCGTTGACAACGACCCGTTCACGCTCGCCAGCATCGTCGACGCCTTGCGACACCAGCGCGTCACCGTGGTGGCACAGGCAGGATCCGCCCGCGAAGCCCTCGAACTTCAGGCCACTTCCATGCCCGATGTCGCCCTGCTCGACCTTGATCTGGGCATCGGGCCCAACGGCATCGACTTGGCGCACGCCCTGCGCATCCGTCAGCCGGAGATCGGCCTGGTGATCCTGTCGACCTACCGCGATCCGCGGCTGCTCGTTCCCGGCAGTGCGGCACCGCCGCGCGGAACCACCTACCTCAACAAGAACGACATCAACGACTTCGCGGTCATCGTCGACACCGTCATCGCCACCGCGAGAACGCCCCTCCGCTCCCGCGGCATCGTGCCGGCATCGCTACCCGAGTTGACCCCGCAGCAACTCGAGGTGCTCCGCCTCGTGGCCGACGGCTTGAGCACTCAGGCCATCGCTGACGCGCGGAATGTCCGACCCAAGGCGATCGAGCAGATCATCTCGCGGCTCAGCGAACTGCTTGAAGTCCCGCGCGACAGTTCCGCAAACCAGCGCGTCCAGCTGGCCCGCGTCTACCTCGAATATGCCGGCAAGATCGAGCAGCCCGAGCAGTAGTCCGCCCCAAGGATTGCAGCGACGTCTCGCTACGACTTGATGGCGTTGGGGTTACTCGACTCGGGCAACGAGCCCGGCACGTCGTACCACGTGGCCCCACCGTCGTCACTGAACTTCTGCGCGTAGGTCTTCCCGTATCCGAATTGGCCGGTGGTCGGGTCCTGAAGTGAGAAGACATACAGGTCGGTCCGATTGGGAGTGAAGTAGCCCCCCGAGCCCACGATCGCGCTGGGATCGGTCGGCATGGCCTTCAGCAGCGGAACGAACCCGTAGTCGCCGAGCTTCTTGCCGTTGATCGACTTGCCACTCAGGTCGTCCGCACTGGGATTGAGCCCCTGCTTGTCCCACGCGATGACCGTCGATGTCCCACTCGTCAGCAGGGTCTTGCGGCGCTCCGCCGTCCAGTCGTAGACCGTCGAGTAGGAGACCTTTGGCCCTTCCATCGTCTCGATGGTAAGCCCGAGGGAATCCGCCAGCGGCTTGATGGTCTCGTAGGGATTCGTTCCCGGGCCTGGATTCTGACCATTCTTTATCGGGTCGATGGCGATGATCCGGCCGATCGGACAGACCGACACCTTCGCTCCACCAGGTCCAACTCCATGGGTCGTCGCCACATAGTCCTTGAAGAGCATGGGATAGAGCGCCGCATGCTTCTTGCCTGCCGGGCTGAGGATGTCGGCGCCCCCGGCCGGATTGGCCATGTCCTCGCCGTGACGGACCACCATGAGCACCGGAGTGCACGGGCTCTCAGCGCCCGCCAGCTTGGAGACATCCTGCCCGCGGTTGGCACTGACGGCGATACCGGCGATACCAAGCACGACGGCGGCACCAGCCACACTCGCAACGACCTTGAACGCCGTCGAGCGATTCCGCCAGGCCCGAGCTGTGGCGCTACCGGTTGATCCTGCTCCTGCTGAGGATTCGTGCGTCATCCTGTCGTCCAACTTCCCGGAGAGGGTGAGGTAAGCACGGGCAAGACGTACGCGCTGGTTGACGCTGCGTTCCTTGGGCACGCCCAGGATCTCGCTGAGCTTCGAGATGCTCTGCTCAACCGCCTTCGGCGTCATCTGAAGTTCCGACGCGATCGCCTGAGTGCTCTTCCCCTGCGCGACAAGACGGAGAACGGAGATCTGCTTGTTCGTGAGACTCGGCAGGGTGTTCGGACTCGAGCCTCGTGCCTCGAGCGGCGAGCGAGCTGCATCTATCACCCGGTCAGCGACAGCACCAAAGTCATCCACATCCGACTTGCAGACGTAAGCCGCACCAAGCGGCAGGACCGACATCTCCGGGGCAAAGAGTCGCGGATCGCGGAAGCTCGACAGCATCACCAGGCCGATATCCGGCTGTTGGATGCGTAGGGCATGGGCAAGCTCGATCCCGCTCGGTCCCGCGCCAAGGTCAAGGTCAAGGACAGCGACATCAGGCTCCAGATCGCGCTGCAGGTCGAGGGCCTCGCGAGCGGTAGCGGCACGGCCCACGACATCGAGGCCCCGATAATCGAGGGCGTTGACGATGCTGGTCAGCGCGAAGGGCTCACGCTGGACGACGAGAACGCGGTAGCCGGCCATTGACCCCTCCCTGATAGGCCGCCAATCTCCCGCGCCGTTGGCCAACCCTGCAACTCACTACTAGGGAAAACCCTACGGACGTGAGGGCAGCCCTCCACCGAGCAGTCGGGGATTACCGATCACGATTCGTCGCCTATGCGCGAATACCCGCGGTCTCACCGTTCCTTCCCCCTCCCGCCGGACTCAGCCTCGCTAACGTCATGTCCGTTCGGCCTGACCGTTGTCGAGGAGTTCCAATGACCTACAAGATCCCTGCCCGCCTGATCTCGGCCATCGCAGCGGGCACGCTGATCGCGTCCGGCTGGGCACTGATCGGGAACAACTCCGCAACAGCAGTGTCGAGCGGGGCCGCACTCGACCGGAACGTGACCAGCGGCACGGGCACCACCCTCGCCGCGCCGTACGTCGATATCGCAGGCTGGCCGACACCCGACATGGTGTCGATGTCGTACGCGACCGGCCTCAAGGCGTTCACGGCAGCCTTCATCGTGCAGGAGTCGAACAGGGTCTGCTCACCGGCATGGGGGGCCTACAGCGCCTACGTGGTCGGCGGATCAGGTGACTTCCTTTCGAACATCACGGCAACGAAGAATGCCGGCGCGCGCGTCATCGTCTCCTTCGGCGGTGCCGCGAACAGCGAGCTCGCCATCAACTGCACGACTGACGCACTGCTCCTCGCCGCCTACAAGAAGGTCATCGATCGCTACGGCATCGATCGAATCGACTTCGATATCGAGGGCGCGGCAGTAAGCAACTCGACGGCCAACCAGCGCCGCGCGCGAGTGGTCGCGCAGCTGCAGGCTGACTACGCAGCCGCCGGTCACCCCGTCGAGGTCTCGCTGACCCTGCCGGTGATGCCCACGGGCCTGATCGCCAGCGGGATCCGCACGGTCAAGGAGTTCGCCGCTGCGGACGTGAAGCTCGCACAGGTGAACGTCATGGCCATGGACTACGGAACCGGCGTCACGGATATGGGCGCCGCGGCCATCAGCGCTGCCACCAGGCTCGTCACGCAGCTGAAGGCGATCCTTCAGTACTCCGCACTCACCACCAAGCAGTTGTACGCCATGATCGGCATCACGCCCATGATCGGCCGGAACGACATCTCCACTGAGGTCTTCACTGTCGCGCACGCTTCGAAGGTCGCGGCTTTCGTAAAGGCCAAGGGCGTCGGCGAACTCTCCTGGTGGAGCATGACGCGCGACAAGCCGTGCACCAACAGCGCGGAAGCCGTGTACCTGTGCACCCACGTGACCGATCCGATCTGGGCCTTCTCGAAGACCTTCTTGACCGGTATCGGTGGCGTCATCCCGACGTCGACGCCGAGCCCGACGGCCACCCCAACAACGTCCGCCACCCCACTCCCGACGCCCACGAACATCGGTTGCCCGGCCTTCGTGCAGCCGTACGCCGGTGACCTCCCCTACAGCGTCGGATCGCGGGTGACCTTCCGGGGGCAGGTGTACATCTCCATCGTCAGCCCCAACTGGTGGTCGCCCGCCGCCGCTCCCACCAACTGGTACCTCACCACCGGCTGCGGATAGGCACGGCCCTGCGAAATACTGAGTGCTCATCGCGCTAGCACCCAGGGAGTTCCCTTGTCGAAGTTCGCCGAGCCACAGTCTGTTGAGCCACTTGTTCGTGGCCTGCTGGGCGGCATCGATGTTGCGGGCGGACCCACCGACGAGCAACTGGCCGTTCTGCGCTCGTTCAGCACGCACCTGTTCAGCCGACCCGACCTCGACCCTGCCGACCTAGTCCCGCTCGGTCCCGAGCAGACCGCGAGCGAGTTGGCCGAGGATGTCGCTGCACGTCGCCACTTCCACTGGCTGCACGTCGCGCTGGAGGCCTGTCGTCACCCGCAGGAGGTCGAGCAGGTGCGTGCGGTCGAGGCATACGCACAGGCACTGCACGTCGACGGCGCGGATCTGGCGCTGTTCCGGACTCTCGTCGACGACGGCACCGTGCGGGCCGCCGCCGACTACAAGCGCTTCGGGATGGGCATGCTGCCCCGCCGCGGCGAGGCAGCTCTGGAGGCTGGCCTGCCGTCAGCCGACTCGGCCGATCCCGCGCTGGTGGCGCGTCTCGAGGCCTTTGCCGATATGCCCGACGACAGCCTCGGCCGGGCATACCTGGCGTTCTACGAGAAGTTCGGGCTGACCCTTCCGGGGGCGGAGGCGTCCATCCTCAACAACTTCTTCGTCTCACACGACATGACACATGTGATCTCCGGGATCTCGACGACGGCTCCCGGCGAGGTGGCGCTCGGCGCGTTCCAGATGGCGATGGATGACAACGACGTCAACGTGTCGGCGATGCTGTCTTCGTTCATCATCCACGAGGCCGGGTTCGGGACGCCGAGCACGATTCCGGTCGCACAGGAGGCCGTCCTCGTCCGGCCGGGCGCGATCGATCTCCTCGGCCAGGAGCTCGCGCGCGGCGCGGCGTGCACGTCGGACTTCGCCCTGGTCGATCACCTGGTGCTGGCGCCCCTCCCGCTGGACGAGGTGCGTGCGCGATTCGGCGTTCAGGCTCCGGTCAACCCGGAGGATGG
>CAIVQM010000078.1 GCA_903908025.1 uncultured bacterium | reverse complement strand
GAAGGCCCCCGTGAAGAAGGCTCCCGTCAAGAAGGCAGCAGCCAAGCGGTAGTTCGTCCGCACGTCTTTCGAGGCCCCTCACCTTCGGGTGAGGGGCCTCGAGTGTTTCCTGCGCGGGAGTGTCAGGGCAGGCGCACCGCACCGCCGGTGAGCACGATGCGCTGACCGGGGTGCAGATCGAGCAGGCCGGCGGCCACAACGGCGGACCACGCCACCTGGCTGGTGTGACCGTGCTCGTCGACCACCGCCACCCGATGCCCGCGATGGGTGAGGACCGTGACAATCTGCTCGGCGGCCGGCCCGACGGCGTCCGCCGTGTGGCGACCGACGCCCATGGCGATGGCATCTGCGAGTGCGGTGTCGGTGTCGACATCCCGCCGTGCGGAGGCCCACGGCGCGGCCATCGCAGGGCTTTCGGCAATGAGATCCACGGCGCCGCCGTGCGCGTGCACGGCACGCGAGGCCACCCCGAATCGCGGGTCGATATCGGTGCCGTCGCAGGACATCCACATGGTCGTGCCCGTCCCGTCGGCGTCCGCAAGGAACGAGGTCGGGTGCTCGCTCGCGGCCGACAGGACTGAGGTCAGGGCATCCGCGGTGACGGCGGGCAGGTCGGATACGACGATTGCGACGCCGCCTCGTCCGCTGCGCTGCGCCACCGCCTGTCGAACTGCTGCGTTGATGCCGGGATGGTCGATATCGGAGACGATCGTGCAGCCACGTCCCTGTGCCGTCACCCGGACGCGGTCGTCGGCCGTGGCCACGACCACCTCGCCGACAGCCGTCGATGCCAAGGCTGCCTCGAGAGTGTCCTGGAAGAAGGCGAAGGCGAGCTCACTGGTGGCCGGTGTCACCGTGGCCATCCGCGACTTGGCGGCGGAGAGCACCTTGACCGGGATGACCACGGTCCAGCCTGGGGCGTCGGTCACGTCGCTATCCAACCGCATGCCCGCGAGCGCACCAGCGCTCGGGACGCCATACCTGCGGTGCCGATTCGGGCTACCCTCGCAGAGTCGGAGGGAGGCGGCATGGTCCGCGCACCACGCGTGCGTCGCAGGCGGCGACTGGGATTCGCGTACCGCCTCGCGGTCTTCATCCTGTGGCCGATCATGCGCGTGATCGTGAAGTGGGACGTGACCGGCAACGAACGGCTGTGGGAGGCCGAGGGCGGGATCGTCGTCGCGCCGAACCACACCTCGTGGTTTGACCCGCCTGTCGTTGCCTTCGCGCTCTGGCAGTCCGACCGGCCGCCGCGCTTCCTGGGCAAGGAGTCGGTGTTCCGGGTTCCCATCTTCGGCTGGATCATCACGCATGCCGGCCAGATTCCCGTCTACCGCGAGACGGCCGAGGCGCGCACGGCCATCCGAGATGCCCTGGCGGCCCTGGATCGCGGCGAGTGTGTCGTTGTCTACCCGGAGGGCACGATCACGCGCGATCCGGATGTCTGGCCGATGTCAGCGAAGACGGGTGCGGTGCGGATCGCGCTCACCTCGGGTCGGCCGCTGTTCCCCATGGTCCAGTGGGGATCGCACCTGGTCATGGGTCCTTACAAGAAGGAGTTCCGGGTCCTGCCCCGCAAGACGGTCCACATCGTCGTGGGCGATGCGATCGAGCTGAGTGACCTGGCGGGGCGGCCTCTTGATGCGGAGACCCTGGCCATTGCGAGCGTGCGTCTGATGGATGCGATCACGGCGATGGAGGCGCAGGTGCGGGGCGAGACCCCGCCAGCGACGCGATACGTCCACCGCAAGGAGCCGCGGCCGCTGGCGCCCGGGGACCCGGACCCGGGGGCGGCCTGACGACAGGCCGGACGGCACGCGCCACAATGGGCCTTCGCACGATCCGGACGCACGGGAGGAAACCGCGATGACACGCGTGGCGATCATGGGCAGCGGCTCGTGGGGGACGGCATTCGGCATGGTGCTGGCCGACGCTGGCAGCGATGTCGTCATCTGGGGTCGCGATTCCGACGTCACCGTCGACATCAACGACAACCACCGCAACGATGCCTATCACCCGGGGATCGAGCTACCGGCGCGCATCACGGCCACGACGAACGCGCAGGAGGCAACGCAGGGGGCCACGTTGGTGGTCCTCGCGGTTCCCGCCCAGGTCCTGCGAGCCAACCTTGGCGCCTGGGGCGGTTCGATCGACCCTGGTGCCGTGCTGGTCAGCCTGATGAAGGGCATCGAGCTCGGCACCACGAAGCGGATGAGCCAGGTCATCATCGAGGCGGCCGGGGTCGATGCGGGCCGCGTGGCTGTCGTGTCCGGGCCCAACCTGGCCCGCGAGATCGCCCAGCGTCAGCCGGCCGCCACGACGGTCGCATGTGCCGACGAGAGCAGTGCCCGGCGTCTGCAGGATGCGTGCACCAACGACTACTTCCGGCCGTACTGGACCACGGACGTGGTGGGCACCGAGATCGGCGGGGCGGTCAAGAACGTCATTGCCCTGGCGAATGGCATGGCCGTCGGGATGGGACTGGGGGAGAACTCGCAGGCATCTCTCATCACCCGGGGACTGGCAGAGATGGCGCGGCTGGGTGTTGCACTCGGCGCGGATCCGCTGACCTTCCAGGGGCTCGCCGGCGTCGGCGATCTCGTGGCCACGTGCCAGTCGCCGCTTTCGCGCAACCGCACCTTCGGCGAGAACCTCGGCAGGGGTCTGTCGGTGGAAGAGACGATCGCCGTCACGAAGCAGACGTGCGAAGGCTTCAAGAGCTGCGAACCGATTCTGGCCCTCGGTCGTGAGCACGGGGTCGACATGCCGATCACGGAGCAGGTGGTCGAGGTCGTTCACCACGGCAGGTCGCCGCGCATGATGGCCTCGTCGTTCATGGCGCGCGACACCAAGGGCGAGGGGCTGATCGAGGACTGACGGCTAGCTGGTTGCCTGCAGGGCCTGGTCGAGGTCGGCCCAGAGGTCCTCGAGTCCCTCGATCCCGAACGACAGGCGCACCAGCGACTCCGGCACCGTGGTGCTCTCCAGCGGCCAGCGGCGTCGGCGCTCCAGCAAGGACTCGACACCACCCAGACTCGTTGCATAGGTCCAGACCCGGACGGAATTGCATAGGGTGTCGGCTGCTTCGGCGCCGCCCGCCAGTTCGATGGCGGCCATGGTGCCGAAACCCGGATACCGCACGCGGCTGACGGCTGGGTGCTGTTCCAGGCGGGCGGCGATGGCGATGGCAGTCGACTGGGCCCGCTCGACGCGGAGGGCCAGCGTGCGAATCCCGCGCAGTGCCAGGTAGCAGTCGAAGGCTCCGGGGGCAGCGCCCAGCAGCACCCGTCGGATTCGCAGCTGCTCGGCGAGGTCTTCGTCGCGGGCAACGAGGGCGCCCATCAGCAGATCCGAGTGTCCGCCAAGGGCCTTGGTGACGCTGTGCATCACGATGTCGGCGCCCAGGTCCAGGGGCGTCTGCAGGATCGGGGTGGCGAAGGTGTTGTCGACGAG
>CAIVQM010000077.1 GCA_903908025.1 uncultured bacterium | reverse complement strand
TCTTCCGATAGACCAGGATCTTCAGATTCACCGGCGTGTTGTCGTTGGCGGTGGCGGCCTGCGTGTAGCTCGCGATGCGGGCGAAGCCGTTCGGGGCTGCCTGGCCCTCGAGCAGGAGCAGAAGCGAGCCGGTGACGAAGCCGATCGTCTGTCGAATCGACGGCAACAACGCGGAGGAAGGTCGCCGCATCCTGAACGAGGCCGAGCACGACCTCATCGAGCTCGTGGACACCATGGATGGCGCTGCGCGACGGGTGGCCGAGCTGGCCGCCCAGCGCAAGGCCGGGAAGCAGGGCTAGTCGCGATGGCAATCTGGTTGGACGAGAACTCCCGCATCCTCGTGCAGGGCATGACCGGCTCCGAGGGCACCAAGCACACGCGCCTGATGAAGGCGTCCGGCGCCCAGATCGTGGCCGGCGTCACGCCCGGCAAGGCCGGACAGGACCTCGACGGGACCCCCATCTTCAACGACGTCGCCACGGCGATGGCCGAGACGGGCGCCAACGTGTCGGTGGTCTTCGTGCCCCCGCGCTTCGCCAAGGCCGCCGTCGAGGAGGCCGTCGACGCCGAGATCGCCCTGTGCGTCGTCATCACCGAGGGCATCCCGGTGCACGACACCGCCCAGTTCTTCCAGTACGCCGTGAACGCCGGCACCACGCGGATCATCGGGCCGAACTGCCCCGGCATCATCAGCCCCGGGAAGTCCAACGCGGGCATCATCCCGGCCAGCATCACCAACGCCGGCCGCATCGGGCTCGTCTCGAAGTCCGGAACCCTGACCTACCAGATGATGTACGAGCTGCGCGACCTCGGCTTCTCCACCTGCGTGGGCATCGGCGGCGACCCGATCATCGGGACCACGCACATCGACTGCCTCGCGGCCTTCCAGGACGACCCGGAGACCGATGCGATCGTGATGATCGGCGAGATCGGCGGCGACGCCGAGGAGCGCGCGGCCGCGTTCATCAAGGACAACGTGACCAAGCCGGTCGTCGGCTACGTCGCGGGCTTCACAGCGCCCGAGGGCAAGACCATGGGCCATGCGGGAGCGATCGTGTCCGGTTCCGCGGGCACCGCGGCCGCCAAGCAGGAGGCCCTCGAGGCCGTCGGCGTCAAGGTCGGCAAGACGCCGTCCGCCACCGCAGCCCTCATGCGCGAGCTCATGACCCCGTAGTCCAGCACGCCACGCACTGCCGAGAGGGCAGTCGTCGCTGCCGCCGGAGCCTGATCGTGCGCGCAATCCATCGAGCAGATCGACCCGGGCAGTGAGCCCGCGACTGCATCAGGCTCATTGAGCACCCCGTCAGGGTTGCTCGCGCGCGACCGCTGGAACACGTTTGGCTCGTCTCGATGTGTCTCAGGGCGCCCGCCTGTTGAGTCAACTAGGTATGGACACGCATTGGGCGACCTGGGCCCATGAGGTCGGCAACGTGTGTGGCTGGTTGACAGGTGGTCACTCTTGAAGCGGCCGACGTTCTTGGTTGCTGTGTGAGATTCCCCCGGTTTCCCGGACGGGTTCGGTTAGGTGATCATGCCGCGGTCTCTGCGGCGTTGAGGAGCAGTTCTTCGAACTGCAGGGGGCTGTGGTTGCCGAGGCTGGAGTGCCTGCGGACGGGGTTGTAGAAGGCTTCGATCCATTCGAAGATCGCGTTCGCCAGCTCGCTGGGGGTGCGCCAAGGCTGTCGGTCGAGGAGCTCGATCTGCGTGCTGCCGTAGAACGACTCCATGAGCGCGTTGTCGTAGGCCGAGCCGACGGCGCCCATGGAACCCATCGGGCCGGCGTCGCGCAGCCGCTGCCGAACAGCCAGGATCTGTATTGACTGGATTCGAACGGTCGATGCAACACTGCGTTGTTGAAGCAACAGCAGTTGCTCGTCGAATGCTTCGGCTGGGGTCTTCCAGCCCAGTACCTTGCGCGGTGGCGGTTCCCGCCTATTCAAAGGGCGAAGGAAAGGGCGAAAGGTCTCCGACGATTGATTCAGGATGGACGCGAATGAGGAGTGTTCATTGCAGCGCAATGCGTTCCGAGCTTGCGCCCATCGGAGCGAACCTCTTGGACCTACGCATCAAATGTGCGTAGGTCCGCCTCGTAGGCACCACATTGACGATGGCGTGCCACGGGTGCGTGGAGGCCGTTGCACTCGCGGCGCCAGACGAGAGTTGGCCATGACGAGCGAAACATGAGGTAGGGCGCCTTTGTCCGAAGGGGCCATCCGCGGACTTAGTCCCCAGTCGTTCATCTCGGAAAGTGCGGAAGAGACCGAATCTCTGTCCAGGACT
>CAIVQM010000076.1 GCA_903908025.1 uncultured bacterium | reverse complement strand
CGGACTTCGAGATGATGTTGGAGGACGTGTTCGGCGCCGCATGCACCATCTTCGCACCGGCATCCTGGTGCTGCCCCTCGCCGGCGAAGGCGATCGACAGGGTCTCGCCCTTGGCGTACTCCCCCGTCAGCCACACGGCCGGGTATTTCATCGTCACCTTGGAGCCGAGGTTGCCGTCGACCCATTCCATCGTCGCGCCGGCCTGGGCAATGGCCCGCTTGGTCACAAGGTTGTAGACGTTGTTGGACCAGTTCTGGATGGTCGTGTACCGGCAGCGGGCGCCCTTGCGCACGATGATCTCCACGACGGCGGAGTGCAGGGAGTCGCTGGAGTAGATCGGCGCGGTGCATCCCTCGACGTAGTGCACGTAGGCATCCTCGTCGACGATGATCAGGGTGCGCTCGAACTGCCCCATGTTCTCGGTGTTGATCCGGAAGTACGCCTGCAGAGGGATCTCGACGTGCACACCCTTCGGCACGTAGATGAACGAGCCACCCGACCACACCGCCGTGTTGAGAGCCGCGAACTTGTTGTCCCCGACGGGGATCACGGAACCGAAGTACTCGCGGAAGACGTCTTCGTGCTCACGCAGTCCGGTGTCGGTGTCCTTGAAGATGACGCCCTGCTCCTCGAGGTCCTCACGGATCTTGTGATAGACCACCTCGGACTCGTACTGAGCCGCAACGCCGGCAACGAGCCGCTGCTTCTCGGCCTCGGGGATGCCCAGTCGGTCGTAAGTGTTCTTGATGTCGTCGGGGAGGTCCTCCCAGCTGGCAGCCTGCTTCTCCGTCGAGCGCACGAAGTACTTGATGTTGTCGAAGTCGATCCCGTTGAGATTCGATCCCCAGGTCGGCATGGGCTTCTTGCCGAAGAGGCGCAGTCCCTTGAGACGCAGGTCGAGCATCCACTCGGGCTCGTCCTTCTTCGCCGAGATGTCGCGCACGACGTCCTCGTTGATACCACGCCGGGCGTTGGTGCCCGCCGCGTCGGCGTCATGCCAGCCGTACTCGTACCGACCGAGTTCATCGATCGTTGCCGCGGTGTCCTGCGCTGCTGTGCTCATGCGGAGACCTTTCCGAGGGTGCTCGAGCGTGGGGGTACGGGGATGGCTGCTGTGGCAATGACGGCTGTGCAAACCTCGTCGCCATGGGCGAGGGTGGCCAGCCTGGTGACGTGGCGCCCAAGGACGCGGCTGAGTTCGATGGTCTCGGCCTCGCACAGAACGGGGAACTCCCGGGCAGCATCGACGACCGGGCAGTGGTGCTGGCACAGCTGCACGGCGACATCACCGAGCGGCTCGACATCAGCCGCATACCCGGCGCGACTCAGCGCGGCCGCCACATCCTCCGGGGTGACAGAGCCACCGAGTCCGCCCATGGCGTCAGCGAGGTGACGGGCTCGATCGGTTGCGAAGGCCTCGACGGCCTCTGCTCCGTATTCCGCAGTCATGAATCGCAGGGCAGCCAGCGCCAGATCGTCGTAGGCCTGGTCGCAGGCGGCCCGGCCAGCCGCGGTGAGCATGAAGACACTGCTCGGCCGGCCCCGCCCGCGCTTGGGAGTCGGGCCGTACGGGGCTCTGTCGTGGGATACGACCAGACCCTCGTCCATCAGGGTCGTCAACTGTCGCCGGATGCCCGCGGGGGTCATCTCAAGGGCCGCCGCCAGATCGGTGGCCGTGGACGGCCCGACCTGCACGAGCGTGCGCGCGACGCGCTCGGCGGCCTCTCCAGGGAATTTCACAACGACATTGTTGCGTAAATATGGCGATCCGCCAATCCGGCCGCCAAATGCGTCCCCCTATAGTCGCGATCGTGCCCTCGCCCGCTGTTCTCGTTCGCGACCTGGTCGTGCGCTACGGATCCCGTGAGGCAGTCGCAGGGCTGAGCTTCGAGGCCCCCACCGGGCGGGTCACGGCCCTCGTCGGACCGAACGGCGCCGGCAAGTCCACGACCGTCGAGGTCTGCGTGGGGCTGCGTCCAGCCGCCTCAGGGACAGTCGAACTGCTGGGCATCCCAGCGGGAACGGCTGATGCCGCCGGCCTGCACAGCCGGGTGGGCGTGATGCTGCAGGACGGTGGCCTGTATCCCAGTGCCCGACCCCTCGAACTCGTCACCTACATCGCGTCGCTGTACCCCCATCCCGACGATCCCGGCCGACTGCTGGATGCCCTCGGCGTCGATCCCGGCACTCGAACGCCGATCCGACGACTCTCTGGGGGCGAGCAGCAGCGGGTCAAGTGCGCCGTAGCCCTCGTTGGCCGGCCGGAACTGGTCTTCCTCGACGAGCCCACATCCGGCCTGGATTCCGGGGCAAGACGGACCTTCCACGACCTCGTACGCGGGCTGGTCGCCGAGGGAGCATCGGTGGTTCTCACCACGCATCTGATGGACGACGTCGAGCGCCTCGCGGACCAAGTGGTCGTCATTGCCGACGGTCGGGCGATCCGCAGCGGGACCGTCGCCGATCTTGTCGGCGAGGAGGAGAGCGTGTCCTTCCGCGGTCCCCTCCACGCCGACCTGACAGCCCTGCGCGCTGTCCTCCCCGACCACGGAGACGTTGTCGAGCAGCCCCCGGGCCACTATCGCGTGACCGGTGCCGCCGATCCGATGGTTCTGTCCGCGATCGCTGCATGGTGCGCACAGAACGGCGTGCGCACCGCCGATCTCCGCGTGGGACGTCGCTCCCTCGAGGATGTCATCGTGGCGCTGGTGGGTGACCTGTGACGACACCCGCGCCGGCATCGGTCCGCCAACGTGCCATCGCGCACGCAGGCTGGGAGACGCGCCTGCTCCTCCGCAACGGCGAGCAGCTGCTCCTCACCATCGTCATCCCCGTCGGCATCCTCCTCGGCCTGACGATGACCGACGTGCTGGTCCAGCAGTCCGGGCCTGACCGGATCCCTCGCGCCATCGCCACGGTGCTCGCGGTGTCCGTCATCAGCTCGGCCTTCACCTCACTCGCGATTGCAACTGGCTTCGAGCGCCGTTCGGGTGCGCTGCGCTTCCTCGGCACGACACCACTGACGCGAACGGAGCTGCTGGTCGGAAAGTTCTGCGCCACGGCTGCAGTCACCGCGCTGTCGTCTGCCGTCGTCTGCGTCGTTGCTGTGCTCATCGGATGGCGACCCAGCGCCTCCGCCCTGTGGGCTGTGCCGGTCCTGATCCTGGGCACGGCCGCGTTCGCGGCATGGGGCATGGCACTTGCGGGACTCCTGCGCGCCGAGGCGGTCCTGGCCGTTGCCAACGGCCTGTTCCTGTTCCTCATCATGTTCGGCGGCGTGATCATCCCGGCAGCCTCCCTGCCGGGCCCGATGTCCGTTGTCGCCGACCTGCTCCCCTCCGGTGCTCTCGTCACCGGCCTCACCGACTCCCTCGTCGATGGTCAGATGCCGTCAGGCCTGGCTGTCATCGTCCTGATCGTCTGGCTCGCCAGCGGAGCACTCGTGTCGTCACGAACCTTCCGCTGGTCCTAGGCTGATCGCGTGATGACCGGACGCTCCTCGCGCACGGCGCGTGGCATCTACATCGCCAACCTCGTCGGACAGTGCGCGATCGTCGTTACCGGCGCGGTCGTTCGACTCACCGGATCAGGTCTCGGGTGCCCCACCTGGCCTGAGTGCGTCGAGGGCTCCTACCTGCCAACAGCACGGCAAGCGGAGACCTGGCACAAGTACGTGGAGTTCGGCAATCGCCTGCTCACCTTCGTACTCGTCGCCCTGGCGATCGCTGCCGTTGTCGCCGCCATCTGGGATGCCCGGTCCCGTAGGCGCGCTGGCGGCCCGGCTCGTCCCGTGATTCTCCTGCTGGCGGCCGTGCCGATCCTTGGGACCGTGGCGCAGGCCGTCCTCGGTGGGATCACCGTCCTGACCGGCCTGCACCCGGCCAGCGTCTCCGCCCACTTCCTGCTGACAATGGCGATCATCGCGGGCAACGTTGCCCTCGTCGTGCGTTCCGGCGACGCGGGCGATCGACCCGTCGTGTTCCTCGTCCCCAGACCGATCACGGTGCTGTCCTGGCTGCTCGTCGGGGTGAGCGCGATGGTGGTCTTCCTCGGCGTCATCGTCACGGGCAGCGGCCCGCATTCCGGCGATGCGCTCTCAGAGAACCGCTTCTCGATCGACCCGCGCACGATCGCGTGGCTGCACGCCGATGTCGTGCTGCTGTTCCTCGGGTTGACGGTGGGCCTGATCATCGCGCTCGCACTCGTGCCCGCACCCGCTGATGCACGTCGACGGGCTTGGCTGCTGCTGGGCATCGCTCTGGCGCAGGGGGTCCTCGGCTACACCCAGTACTTCACAGGTCTGCCGATCGCGCTCGTGACCATCCACGCCATGGGTGCTGCGCTCGTGTGGGCCACGGCGCTCTTCATCCCCGCCGCTCTGCGTACCCGAGGTTGACTCACGCCGCACAGCTGGCTGGCCGCGCGCCCACGTACTAGAAGACGAACGGGTCGATCGCGATAAGCAGGAACAGCAGCGCGAGGTAGGTGATCGAGCCGTGGAACAGGCGCATCGCCGTTGCCGTCACCGAGTCTGCTCCGGCCGCGATCCGGCGCTTGAGCAGGTAGGTCTCCCACATGAAGGCCGCACCGAGGATGACGGCACCGACGGAGTAGACCCAGCCCATCGGCGCCACGGGGATTAGCACCAGCGACACAGCGAACATCACCCAGGCGTAGGCGATGATGCTGTTGGCCACCTGCGCATCGGTGCGAACCACGGGCAGCATGGGCACGCCTGCCGCGGCGTAGTCGTCGCGGAAGCGCATCGCCAACGGCCAGTAGTGCGGTGGCGTCCAGAAGAAGATGATGAGGAAGAGCACAACGGGAGTCCAGGTAAGCGATCCCGTTATCGCCGCCCACGCAATGAGGACGGGCATGCAGCCGGCCGCGCCGCCCCACACGATGTTCTGCGGGGTGCGCCGCTTCAGCAGCATCGTGTAGCCGATGGCGTAGAACGCGATCGCCACGAATGCCAGCACCGCGGACAGCAGGTTCGCCGTGATCAGGAGCACTGCGGCACTCGCGAGAGCAAGCAGCGCCCCCTGCCACATTCCCGCTCGCACGCTGACGATGCCCATCGCGGCCGGCCGGTGGAAGGTACGACGCATGATCGCGTCGATGTCGCGGTCGTAGACGCTGTTGAACGTGTTGGCCGACCCGGCGGCCAGGGTGCCACCGACCAGCACGCCGACGGTGGGGACCAGCGGCGGCAGGCCGCCGGCGGCCAGGAAGGTTGTCGGAACTGCGGTGGCCAGGAGAAGCTCCACGATGCGCGGCTTGGTCAGCGCAATATGCGCACGAATGCGGGTCGCGGTGGTGACCTCGCCCTCAGGTCGCATCTCGATAGCCACCTATCTCCCTGCGCCATGCCGGCACCGCCCAGATGGCCGCCGGAGACTGTTCACCCTACCTGCCGTGCACCCGGCTGCGTGCCCTCGGCTGCTTCGTTAGTGTCTGGCCATGACCTCGAATCCCGCTCGGCCCGCCGGCAGCGACTCCCTCGTCTGGAGCGGGGACGACGATCGCGCGGTCGCCTACCTGCGTGCGCTGGCCGCCGACTCGGTGCAGCGGGTGGGCAACGGTCACCCTGGCACCGCCATGAGCCTGGCGCCGGTGGCCTATCTGCTCTTCCAGAAGCTCATGCGCCATGACCCCCGGGATCCCACGTGGGTGGGTCGCGACCGCTTCGTGCTCTCGGGGGGCCACACCAGTCTGACCCTGTACAGCCAGCTGTTCCTGTCCGACTACGGCCTCTCCATGGCCGATCTCGAGGCCTTCCGCACCTCCGGCAGCCGTACCCCGGGCCATCCGGAGCATGGCCATACCGCAGGGGTCGAGGCCACGACCGGACCACTCGGTCAGGGCCTGTCGATGGCCGTCGGCATGGCGATGGCGGCCCGCTACGAACGAGGCCTGCTGGACCCTCAGGCGCCCGTCGGTGCGAGTCCGTTCGACCACCGGGTCTGGGCCATCGCGGGCGACGGGGATCTCGAGGAGGGCATCACGTCCGAGGCCTCATCCCTTGCCGGCCTCCAGCAGTTGGCCGCACTGTGCGTGATCTACGACGACAACCACATCTCGATCGAGGGCGACACCGCCCTCGCGTTCGATGAGGATGTCTGCCTTCGCTACGAGGCCTATGGCTGGGCGACCCATCGCGTTGACCAGCGGCCCGACGGCTCGGTCGACGTCCCCGCGCTCTACGCCGCCCTGCTGGCCTCCGTAGCAGAGACCCGTCGGCCCACGCTCATCCAGCTGCGCACGACGATTGCCTGGCCGGCCCCGAATGCGCGCAACACGGCGAAGTCCCACGGGTCAGCACTCGGCGAGGATGAGGTCCGTGCAACCAAGGAGTTGCTGGGCCTCAACCCCGATGAGCACTTCGCCTTCGACACGGATCTGCTGGCTCGGGTCCGCGAGAACCTGCGCCACCGCGTCGACGTGGCACGCAGCGAATGGGACGCGTCGCTCGCCAAGTGGCGCACGGCCCAACCCGACCGTTCTCGACTCCTCGACCGCCTGCTGTCGCACGAGTTGCCGGCCGAATTGGATTCCTCCTTCCCGGCCTTCGCACCGGGCCAGTCGATTGCCACGCGCAAGGCGTCCGGGGAGGTCATCAATGCCGTCGCCGCCGTCATGCCCGAGTTCTGGGGTGGCTCGGCCGATCTGGCGGAGTCGAACAACACGACCATCGAGGGGGCCGCGAGCTTCCTGCCCGCCGACAGCGACGTGCCGGGCGCGTCGCCATACGGGCGCGTCCTGCACTTCGGAATCCGCGAGCACGCCATGGGCGCGATCCTCAACGGCATCGCGCTCAGTGGCCTGACGCGTCCGTTCGGAGGGACCTTCCTGGTCTTCTCCGACTACATGCGTGGCGCCGTGCGGCTCTCAGCGCTCATGCAGACCCCCGTCACGTTCGTCTGGACGCACGACTCCATCGGCCTCGGCGAGGATGGCCCGACACACCAGCCGGTCGAGCATCTGTGGTCGCTACGAGCCATCCCCGGACTCGCCGTGGTGCGACCCGCCGATGCGAACGAAACGTCCGCCGCATGGCGCGAGATCCTGCACCATCGGACGCCTGCCGGCATCGTGCTCACGCGCCAGAACCTGCCAGTCATGTCCACCGACGTGGACGCCGTCCGCAGCGGTGTCGCCCGCGGTGCATACATCGTGGCCGACTCCGATGCGCCACAGGTGCAGTTGCTGGCCACCGGCTCGGAGGTCCAGTTGGCACTGGCGGCGGCGGCCGTACTCGAGGGTCAGGGCATCGGCGCCCGCGTCATCTCCATGCCATGCCTCGAGTGGTTCGACGCTCAGGAGCCGGCCTACCGCGACAGCGTGCTGCTGCCGTCCGTCCGGGCGCGGGTTGCCGTAGAGGCTGGTGCCACGCTGGGCTGGTGGCGCTACGTCGGCGACGCTGGGCGGGTCATCGGACTGGACCACTTCGGGGCCAGCGCGGACTACCAGGTTCTGTTCCACGAGTTCGGCATCACGACCGAGAACATCGTCACGGCTGCCCGCGACAGCATCGCCGCCGCATCCCGCCACTGATCCACCCCGACAGGAGATCCGATCATGACGAGTTCGAACCCGCGCCTCCAGGCACTCACCGACGCTGGAGTCTCCATCTGGCTCGATGACCTCGACCGAACCCGTATCGAATCGGGCCAGCTGGCCGACATGGTCAGCACTTCGTGCGTGCGTGGTGTCACGACCAATCCCACGATCTTCGACAAGGCGATCTCCGGCGGAGCTGCGGCGTATGCCGAACAGATCACTGCCCTTGCCACGGCCGGCGCAGATGTCGATGCCATCATCCGGGCACTCACCACCGACGACGTCCGTGCGGCATGCGATGTCTTCCACCACCTGTGGATCGACAGCGGAACTGTCGACGGTCGGGTATCGATCGAGGTGGATCCGCGGCTCGCCGATGAGACCGCTGCCACCGTGACCCAGGCCGCGGAACTGTGGGATGTGGTCGATCGCCCGAATGCCCTCATCAAGATCCCTGCCACGCGGGCCGGCCTGCCGGCCATCACTGCGGTGATCGGCGCCGGCATCAGCGTCAACGTCACTCTGATCTTCTCGGTCGACCGCTACCGCGACGTCGTCGATGCCTACGTAGCTGGCCTTGAGATGGCTGCCGCAGCCGGCCACGATCTCTCCACGATCCAATCGGTGGCCAGCTTCTTCGTCAGCCGGATCGACACCGAGGTTGACGCGCGCCTCGCCGTGATCGGCACACCGGCCGCACAAGCCCTGCGTGGGAAGGCGGCCATCGCCAACGCCAGACTCGCGTGGGCGGCGCACACCGACTCCCTCGCTTCCGACCGATGGGCGGCCCTGGCTGCCGCTGGCGCCAACCCGCAGCGACCGTTGTGGGCATCCACCGGAGTCAAGGACCCGTCCTTCGACCCCACCCGCTACGTCGTCGACCTCGTCGTCCGTGGCTGCGTCAACACGATGCCCGAGGCGACGCTGGATGCGGTTGCCGCCCAGGGCGTCATTCCGGCGGACTCCATCACAGGTACCGCGACCGAGTCCGCCCAGGTCTGGGTCGATCTGGCAGCCCTCGGCATCGACGAAGCCCAGGTTTGCGAGCAGCTGGAACGCGAGGGTGTCGCGAAGTTCATCGACTCGTGGCAGCAGCTTCGCGCGACCGTGGCGACTGCGGCCGGGCTGGCCGAGGCATGAGCCCCACCCGTCACCAGCCGCCGCCGACGAATCCGCTGCGTAACCCGCTCGACCAGCGCCTCCCGCGCGTTGCCGGCCCATGCGGGATGGTGCTCTTCGGGGTCACGGGCGACCTCTCGCGCAAGAAGGTCATGCCGGCCATCTACGACCTGGCCAACCGTGGTCTGCTCCCTCCCGGCTTCTCCCTTGTCGGCTTCGCCCGGCGCGACTGGGAGGACCAGGACTTCGCCCAGATCGTCCACGATTCGGTGCGCGAGCACGCCCGTACGCCTTTCCGCGAGGAAGTCTGGCAGCAGCTGTCCGAGGGCATTCGCTTCGTTGCAGGCGACCTTGGAGACCCCGCGGCGTACCAGCAGCTCAAAACCGTTGTCGCTGAACTGGACGCGTCACGAGGCACGGGCGGCAACCACGCGTTCTACCTGTCGATCCCCCCGGGCCTGTTCCCCGTCGTCCTCGAGCATCTCAAGACATCCGGTCTCGCCGAAGACCGTCCCGAGGCTTGGCGTCGCGTCGTCATCGAGAAGCCCTTCGGCCACGACCTCGCCAGCGCTCAGGAACTGAACCGCATCGTCGGTGAGGTGTTCTCATCGGGATCGGTCTTCCGGATCGATCACTACCTGGGCAAGGAGACCGTCCAGAACATCCTGGCCGTGCGCTTCGCGAACACCATGTTCGAGCCGCTGTGGAACAGTCACTACGTCGACAACGTCCAGATCACCATGGCCGAGGACATCGGCATCGGTGGGCGGGCCGGGTACTACGACGGCATCGGCGCTGCCCGCGACGTGATCCAGAATCACCTGCTGCAGCTGCTGGCCCTCACAGCAATGGAGGAGCCGCTCTCGTTCGCTGCCGATGACGTGCGCGCCGAGAAGGAGAAGGTGCTGCGGGCCGTCAAGCTGCCGCGGGAGCTCGGCAAGCACACGAGCCGCGGGCAGTACGCGAACGGCTGGCAGGGGGGCATCCCCGTCCTCGGCTACCTCGAGGAGGCGGGCATCAACCCGCAGAGCGTCACCGAGACCTACGCCGCCGTTCGGGTCGACGTCGACAATCGGCGTTGGGCGGGCGTGCCGTTCTACCTGCGCACCGGCAAGCGTCTGGGGCGTCGCGTCACCGAGGTCGCCGTCGTCTTCAAGCGTGCACCGCATCTGCCCTTTGCCAAGACCGCTGTTCAGGAACTGAGCAACAACGCATTCGTCTTCCGCATCCAGCCCGACGAGGGGATCACGGTGCGCTTCGGCTCGAAGGTTCCGAACACCACGTCGGTGCAGGTGCGCGACGTGACCATGGACTTCCAGTACGGGGAGTCGTTCGTCGACTCCAGTCCGGAGGCCTATGAGCGGCTCATTCTCGACGTCCTGCTCGGTGATCCGCCGCTCTTCCCACGTCACGAGGAGGTCGAACTCGGATGGGAGATCCTTGACCCGGTCCTGGACTTCTGGGCCGCCGACGGCCCGCCGGAGCAGTACGCATCTGGTGGTTGGGGACCCGCATCCTCTTACGAGATGATCGCGCGCGACGGACGAACCTGGAGGCGGCCATGATCCGACTCGAGAACACCAGCGGCGGGGCCGTCGCTGCGGCCATCGCATCCGAACGGCACCACATGGGATCGTCCGCGACGGGGATGGTCCTGACCCTGCTGATCCTCACGGACGAGGAGTACCAGGCCGACGCGACCGCCGCGGCCGTCGCGGCCGCCCGGCAGCATCCGATGCGCATCGTGACGATCATTCCCCGGCACGGGAAACATGAGCCGCGGCTTGATGCGGATATCGCCGTGGGCGGCGACGACGGTCCCGGAGAGGTGGCCGTGCTCCGATTGCGGGGCGACCTTGCCGGTCACGCCAACTCGGTGGCCATCCCCCTCCTGCTGACCGATACACCCGTCGTGGCCTTCTGGCCCGAGGGCGCGCCCGATGTGCCAGTCGACGACCCGATCGGTCGTCATGCCCAGCGGCGCATCTCCGATGCCTCGACGGCCGAGGACGTCATGCGCGAACTGGAGCGACGCAAGGCGGGCTACCGTCCGGGCGACACAGATCTGTCCTGGACCCGCCTCACGCCGTGGCGATCGGTGCTGGCCGCCGTCCTGGACCAGCCGACACCGGCGATCACCGGTGTGACGATCGGGGCCGAGGAGTCGAATGCGAGCGCGATCCTCCTGCGTACCTGGCTGCAGCGATGCCTCAAGGTGCCGGTATCTCTGGAGACCACCGAGGGGCCAGGAGTCACCGACGTGCGGATGACCACGGCTGACGGCGAGATCCGCGTCAACCGCACCGACGGCACCACGGCCGTCCTGTCTCGACCGGGTTCGCCCGACTCCCGGGTCTCGCTCCCCCGCCGCGACCTCGCTGAGCTCCTCGCCGAGGAGCTCCGTCGGCTCGATCCGGACGAGGTGTACGGCGAGGTCATCAGTCGGGTGTCCAGCACGTGAGCCCAGTCGAGATCCTTCGACACCCGGACGTGGATGCACTCGCCGACGCCGTGGCCGCGCGGTTGATCACGACGCTCGTGGAGCGGCTGGCCTCCGCCGGTCATGCGCATCTGTGCCTGACGGGCGGCCGCATCGGCACAGCTGCCTTGGCAGCCGTGACCGCCAGCCGAGGCTGTGACGCCGTCGACTGGAGCAGGATCGACATCTGGTGGGGCGATGAGCGCTACCTACCCGAGGGTGATCCGGAGCGGAACGAGACGGGTGCGCGGGCTGCCCTGCTCGATCATGTTCCTGTCGACCCGTCCCGCGTCCACCCGATGCTGGGACCTGATGCCTCGCCGGATGTCGACTCGGCAGCCGACGCCTACGCCCTGGCTCTTGCCCGTGCCGCCCGGCCCGAGGATCACGGGCCTGCTCCCACCATGGACATCCTGCTGCTCGGCGTCGGGCCCGATGGTCATGTCGCCTCCCTGTTCCCCGAACAGCCGGCACTGCACGACATGCGCTCGGTCGCGGCGGTTCGCGGAGCCCCGAAGCCACCGCCCGTGCGAGTGACCCTGACCCTGCCCACCATCAATGCCGCTCGCGAGGTGTGGCTGATCGCCGCCGGAGCGGAGAAGGCTGGCGCCATGCACCTGGCGCTCACCGAGGGTGCCGGGGTCTACCAGGTGCCGGCAGCGGGGGTCAGAGGGCGCGATCGCACTCTGGTCCTGCTAGACGAGGCAGCGGCCAGCAAGCTGCCGAGCGGCCTCGGCCGCCCCAGCGCCTAGCTTCCTGACACGCGAACGGCCCTTTGTGGTCGAGTTCAGCGTGCTGAACTCGACCACACCGGGCCGTTCGGCGAAGAATCAGACTCCGCCGCGGAGCTTCTGCAGGGCCTCGTCGAGGATGGCCGCACCGTCCTTGTCGGACCGGCGCTCCTTCACATACGCGAGGTGCGTCTTGTAGGGCTCGATCTTCTGCGGTGCGGGCGGGTTCTCCTGGTCCGGCCCGGCCGGCAGACCGCACCGGGGGCAGTCCCACTCCTCCGGGACGGCCGCATCGGCCGCGAAGCTGGGCTTGGACTCATGGCCACGGGAGCACCAGAAGGACACCCACATCCGAGGGGCCGCCTCGCCGCGCTCGGCCTCGCCCATCGGCCCGGCGCCTACCCGGCTACCACGAATCGCACTGCCACCAGCCATGTATCAAGCCTTCCGGTTATGCCGCGGTGCTGACCAGCAGGCCGACGGCGACGATGCACGCCGCCCAGACCAGGCCTAGCCCGACGGTGAGGCGATCGAGGTTCTTCTCAGCGACGGATGAGCCGCCGATCGACGAGCTGACACCGCCACCGAACAGGTCGGACAGGCCGCCACCCTTGCCGCGGTGCAGCAGGATGAGGACGACCAGCAGGACGCTCGTGATCACGAGGATCACGGCCAGCGCGATTGTGAGCGCTGTGATCATTCGGGACTCCCAGGGTCGATGCGTCCAGTCTGCCGACCGGACCTGTAGAGAATAGACGGTTGGCCGGCCCGGCAACGAATCG
>CAIVQM010000075.1 GCA_903908025.1 uncultured bacterium | reverse complement strand
GATGTTGCCCGTCGGTAGCGCGAGTATTCGATTCTCCCCGTCGTCGGCGATCGAGGCGATGTTGTCCGTCAGTTGAGACCAGACCGGGCTCTTCGAGGCACCCAGCTGGTAGGCCGCCTGTACGCCGCTCTCGAGGGCCGTGGTGGCTTGACGCTGGAGGGCGTAAGCCTGCTCAACATCAGCCTGTCGGAGAGCCGGATCCACGTCATTGTCGACCGCCGTGCGGTAATCCGTGAGTCCCTTCAGAATCTCCGCACGACCCTCACCGAGCGGAAGGAGGGATGCCTCGTACCAGGCTCGGCTGAAGTCCATGGACTGCGCGTTCGTTGCGTCGCGTGCCGCATGCTCTGCTCCCCAGAAGTTGCTGAGGGTGAAGGCCAGCAGGAACACGAACGCGAACATCGTGAGAGCGAGGATCCGGCCGACGAGGTCGTTGATGGTGGGGAGATCCCGGCCGGAGGGGTCGTCGTACGCCGGCAGCGGCCAGCCGCCGAGTTCGAGGATCCGGCCGTGGAAGCGCCGAACGAGGACGACGGAGATCCCGGCAGTGATGACAACGGCGAGGAGCAGTCGCAGAGACGGTGGCACGTTGGCGAGGAAGTCGGCGAAGGTCACGTGGGGAGCATTCAGGTTTATGGGCCATCGCGCAAGGCGGATACGGAATGACCGTGCTAGCACGGTGTCGCCTGCATGGGCCAGCGGTCAGACTCGCGCTCTGGGGTCGACGTGCACCGCAATTCCGCGGGGCCAATCCGCCCAGCGACAGGAGCTCTCCGTGACTTCAGCCCGACGACTAACCACGGCCGCCCTCGCGGCAGGTGCACTGACACTGTGCATGGCCACCATGGCGGGGATCAGTCCCGCAGGTGCGGCAACGGGATCGGGCGCCGTTCCCAAAGAGATGCGCGACTACCCCTACTGCGAGGTCATCCCGGACAGCGTGGCAGCCGGCGTGACGACCGAGCATGTGTTCAACACGCTCGGCTTCAACACGTGCCCCAGCGATACGTGGGCCACGATCACCGAGCAGAGCATCGTCGACGCCTACAACGCGGCCTACGGCGGCGGAGCGACATCGGCCACGGTCAACGGTCGTCGCCACTGGGTCCTTGACTCGATCCAGTCCAATGGCGGCACGACGTCGTCGCCCGACACCCTCACCGTGAACGGCATGGAGTTCGGGCTGAAGGCCCTGCTCACGATCCCAGCGGGCGGAACGGCTATCGGAACGGACATCTACACGGTGAGCACCGTGCAGCGGGACACGACCTACATCTTCAAGGCTGGTCGCAAGGTGTACGAGCTCATCGATCCCAAGGGCAACGTCTACACGATGCAGTCGTACACGACGGCGGTTGCGCCCAAGCTGACGCTGAAGCGCCTGTCGAAGATCGGGCCCTACGACAAGCTGCCGCAGGGTTGGCGTTACCGCGCTCGCACCCTGAGCCAGGACTTGAACCTCACGGCCGCGGGCACGACGCAGATCGTGAACGACTACCTGCGGAACACGTTCCAGATCAATCCCAGCGCACCCAAGTAGGCATCACCCCTGCCGTCGGTGGCCTGAGTCGCTAGGAATCAGGCCACCGACGCAGTTCCGTATCAGCCTCTGCGGTGACTTCCAGCAGTGTTCCAATCGCACATAGCAGCCATCCCCATTCACGAAGGCCAGCCGGGCTCGCGAATGGTGATGGTGGGGGCGCCGGGAGGAAGGGTGAACGTGTCCATCAGCTGTGCGTCGACCGTCCCGAGATTGGCGACGCTCATCAGAGTCTTCGGCGGCATGTAGTAGCAGGTGCCCGCGGGCCAGGTCATGGGCTCGCGCCCATCCACGAAGTCCGTCACCACACCACTGAGCACGCACGTGTGACCGCCGTACATGTGAGTGTGGATGGCGACCCGCGTGCCGGCCTTCCGAGTGCCCTGCGTCACCACGAGCCGGTTTCCATCGGCGACTGTCGTGTCGAGCATGGTCGTAACGTCCTGCAGGGGCAGTAGGCGACCAGGCGGCGCCTGCCCGTTGATGGTGGTCACATCGAGGGCACTGGCGGGCGCTGCCTCTGACGGCTGGCTGCTGCTCGCGCACCCGCACAGAGCCAGCAGGGACGATCCGAGCAGCGCGGCCAGCCGGGGAGTGATCACTCCGCGAGGCTACTGGTTGAGCGTCATACCGATCTTGTGCTGGCCGGTTGCGCTGGTCTGCGGTGCAAACCGGATGAGTGTCGAGGCGAGTCGAAGATGGTCTCCGAAATAGTCGCCGGAACCAGCCTCGACGGTTGCATGGATGCCGCCATCGTCAGTGACGCTGAGGTTGCGGAGCAGGGGGTCACCGTACGGTGACGTTTCGTCGGCAAGGGAGCCCAGCCCAGGTGCGGAGCCAAGCTTGGGCAATGCACGTGTCAGCCCGGCACCGCTGTCAGCGTTGTCCCACCGGGCCATCAGCCGGAGCGAGCGACCGGCGTCGGCGGCTTTCAGCACGGGCGTCCGCCCGGCGGCTGTCTTCCCGAGGATCAGCGTGTCGTCATCGCACCTGTCAGGGAGCCATGACTGTGCGTGGGACAGGTGACCGCCCAGGCACTGGTCGGCGCGGCCAGACCGAGCGCCGTTGAACCTACGGCGGCCGCGAAGGGCCTGGCGGCGATGCGCTGGCACCTCACTGGTGTCTCCCTATCGTGACCATCAGGTGGATATTCCGGTGCCGGCCGGCAGCCACGGTGGTGACTCCAGGCCGTACTCGGACTGGAGGAGTGCTTCTGCGACGGTGAGGCCGGACTCGATGAAGTCCTGGCTGGGGGACCAGCAGTCGACAGCGACGGAGATGCCGGTGCCATCGAACGGGTTGCGCAGATAGGG
>CAIVQM010000074.1 GCA_903908025.1 uncultured bacterium | reverse complement strand
GTGTCGGCCTACATCCCGACCAACGTCAACTCGATCACCGCCGGCCAGGTCTTCCTGGAGTCCGACCTCTTCAACTCCGGAGTCCGGCCAGCCATCAACGTCGGCATCTCGGTGTCGCGCGTCGGCGGTTCGGCTCAGCCCAAGGCGATGCGCAAGGTCGCCGGCAGCCTGCGCCTCAACCTGGCCCAGTTCCGTGAGCTCGAGGCGTTCGCCGCCTTCGGCTCGGACCTCGACGCGGCCTCCAAGGCGCAGCTCGAGCGCGGCGCGCGCCTGGTGGAGCTGCTCAAGCAGCCCCAGTACCAGCCGCAGGCCATGGAGCGCGAGGTCGTCTCCGTGTGGTCGGGCACGTCGGGTGCCCTCGACGATGTCCCGGTTGAGGACATTCGCCGCTTCGACGCCGAGTTCCTCGGCTACCTCGACCGGTCCAAGCCTGAGGTGCTCGAGGCGATCCGGACGACGACCGAGCTGTCCGACGACTCCGTGTCGGTGCTGAAGGCCGCGATCGCCGAGTTCAAGAAGCAGTTCACCACTACTGCTGGCCACCTGCTCGTGAACGATGAGCCCGTTGCGGCCGTCGGCGACGAGGAGATCGACCATACGCAGATCAAGCGGGCGGTCCGGGGCTAACTGACATGGGTGCACAGCTGAGGGTCTACCGGCGGCGGATCAAGTCCGTGCAGGCGACCAAGAAGATCACGAAGGCGATGGAGCTCATCGCTTCATCGCGCATCGTGAAGGCGCAGCAGCGCCTTGAGGCATCGCTGCCGTACCTGAACCATCTGTACGCGGCGATCAACGCGGCCGCTACCGATGCCAGCGATGTTTCCAAGCACCCGTTGATGGCGAATACCGAGAATCGCACGAAGGCGGCCGTTCTGATCGTCACGGCCGACCGCGGGCTTGCTGGCGCCTACTCCTCGAATGCACTTCGCGAGGCGGAGGCGCTGACAACCAACCTGCGTGAGAAGGGCATCACCGTCGTGCCCTACGTCGTGGGTCGCAAGGGTGTGGGCTACTACCGGTTCCGTGACCGTGTCATGGCCGGGGAGTACACCGGCTT
This sequence comes from uncultured bacterium, assembly GCA_903908025.1. Classification (GTDB taxonomy): domain Bacteria; phylum Actinomycetota; class Actinomycetes; order S36-B12; family S36-B12; genus UBA10649. The sequence goes on along the minus strand of CAIVQM010000074.1, from coordinate 1,404 downwards.
CACCGACCAGCCGACCTACGCGAATGCCAAGGAGATCGGCAAGGACCTCCTTGACGCGTTCATGCTGCCCACCGAGGAGGGTGGTGTCGACGAGATCCACATCGTCTACACGCACTTCCACACCATGACCACGCAGGAGTCACGGATCCGCCGGATCCTGCCCCTCGAGGTCGTCGACGAGGTCGTCGTGAAGGAAGACGGCGCACTTCCGTCGGCTCTGTACGAGTTCGAGCCGGATGCCGAGTCGGTCCTCGATGGCCTGCTGCCGCGCTACATCGACCACACCGTCTACTCCGCCCTGCTGATGGCCGCTGCCTCCGAGCACGCTGCCCGTCGACGGGCCATGAAGTCCGCAACAGACAACGCCGAGGACATGATCAAGTCGCTGTCCCGGCAGGCGAACCAGGCACGTCAGTCCGAGATCACCCAGGAAATCAGCGAGATCGTCGGCGGCGCAGATGCGCTGTCGAGCGCGCGCTAGGAGAGGGAACGAAAATGACCGCAACGACCGAGACCAAGACCGGCGTGGGCCGCGTGGCCCGAGTCACCGGCCCTGTCGTCGACGTGGAGTTCCCCGTCGAGGCCATGCCCAAGCTCTTCAACGCGCTGCACGTTGACGTGAACTTCGACCAGGGCGAGGAGGGCGGCGGTGGCCGTCTGCTGACGCTCGAGGTTGCCCAGCACATCGGCGACAACATGGTCCGCGCCATCTCGATGCAGCCCACCGACGGCCTCGTCCGTGGCGCGGAGGTTCGCGACACGGGTGACTCCATCACCGTGCCCGTTGGCGATGTCACGAAGGGTCACGTCTGGAACACCCTGGGCATCCCGCTCGACGTGCCGGAGTCCTCGCTGGACATCAAGGAGCGCTGGAGCATCCACCGCTCGGCGCCGGCCTTCGATCAGCTCGAGTCCAAGACCGAGGTCTTCTGGACCGGCATCAAGGTCATCGACCTGCTGACCCCGTACGTCAAGGGCGGCAAGATCGGCCTGTTCGGTGGCGCCGGTGTCGGCAAGACCGTCCTCATCCAGGAGATGATCTACCGAGTTGCTGAGAACTTCAGTGGCGTGTCGGTGTTCGCCGGTGTCGGCGAGCGCACCCGTGAGGGCAACGACCTCTTCCTCGAGATGTCCGAGTCGGGCGTCCTGGAGAAGACCGCACTCGTCTTCGGCCAGATGGACGAGCCGCCGGGTACGCGCCTTCGCGTGGCGCTGACTGCCCTGACGATGGCGGAGTACTTCCGCGACGTGCAGAAGCAGGATGTGCTGCTGTTCATCGACAACATCTTCCGCTTCACGCAGGCCGGCTCCGAGGTCTCGACCCTGCTCGGCCGTATGCCGTCGGCCGTCGGCTACCAGCCGACCCTGGCTGACGAGATGGGCCAGCTGCAGGAGCGCATCACC
>CAIVQM010000073.1 GCA_903908025.1 uncultured bacterium | reverse complement strand
GCCAGGGCGGCGCGGGCCTGCTCCTCGAGCTTGGTCTCCTGCTGCGCCAGACCCTGGATCTGCAGTTCGAGGCGCTTCCGGCTCGTGGCGACGTCCGCGACGCCACGCCGAACCTTCTGGAGCAGCTCGAGCTGCTTCTCGTATGAGTAGTCCAGGGTCTCGCGGGGATCCTCGGCCTTGTCGAGCGCCTTGTTCGCCTTGGACTTGAAGATCAACGTGAAGCGCTGCCACAGACCCATGGAGTTCCCCTTCTTCGTGCCACTGTTGGGTCCAGCCTAGGCGGACGGACCCGACCCCGCACCGACTAGGCTCGACCATCATGTTTGGAAGAAAGCAATCTCCCGCCGCGGACGAGCCGCTCACCCCCGCCACCGATGAGCACGATCCGCGCTCGGCCAAGGGCCGGCCGACCCCCTCGCGGCGCGAGGCGGAGGAGGCCCGCAAGCAGCAGCTGAAGATCCCCAAGGATCCCAAGCAGGCGAAGAAGGCCGCCCGCGAGCGGGAGCGCGACGACCGAACCCGATCCCGTGCCGCCATGATGGCCGGCGACGAGCGCTACCTGCCAGCCCGCGACAAGGGACCGGCAAAGGCCTTCACCCGCGACTTCGTCGACTCCCGTTTCACCATCGCTGAGTTCTTCATCTTCGTGGCCGTGTCGGTTCTGGTGCTCGGCTTCATCCGCAACCCAGCGATCCAGTCCTTCGTCTCAATCGCCTTCTTCGCCTTCACCGCCTTGATCGCGGTCGACACCTTCGTGCTGCTGTTCCAGCTGAACCGTCGCGCCAAGGTGGCCTTCCCCGACTCGGCGGATCGCAAGGGCATCACGCTCTACGCCGTCCTTCGCACGCTGCAGTTGCGCCGACTGCGCCTGCCACCACCCCGCGTTCGTCGCGGCGGCGCACCCGTACTCCCGAAGACGAAGGGCTGACCGATGGCGTGGATCTGGCACTACACCGACGTCGAAGGCCAGCCGGTCGATCAGGAAACCCCCCACTCGCAGCAGTTCCCCACCCAGTCGGACGCAGAGACATGGATCGGCGAGACGTGGCAGGAACTTCTCGACTCCGGAGTTGAGGGCGTCGTGCTGTTCGAGGACGACCATGTCGTCTACGGACCGATGAACCTCCGCCCGATCCCGTAGGCGACCCGCCCGGGCGACCGGAGCCTTTGACACCGGCCCACCAACCGTGGTCGGATCACCTCACAACTTCATCCACTCGTTCGACGTCCAGGGGAAGTCCGGTGAGATCCCGGCGCTGTCCCGCAACCGTGTTCCCCTTCATGGGGTGAGTCGGAGCACCTGGCGAACGCGAGCGGCTCCATCCGTCGAGGTAACGGGACGGGAGCTCGGGTCTCCACCCGACCGTCCCCGCGTGCATTCGTGCACCGGGGATTCATGGTCTTCGGGGGCGCGGCGCCCGCTTTCCGGCACCGCTCACCCCAAGGGACACATGACCCTTCACATCGGCATTCGCAGCACCCTCGCCACAACCGTCGTCGCGGTCGTCCTCGGCTCAGCCGCCCTGGCACCATCGGCCTCTGCGGCCCCCAGCCCCACCACTGGCCTCTACGGAGCCGGCGACCCCACCTACGACGCCGTCTGGCGCCAGTCGATTGGGATCATGGGCCTAGCCGCCCACGAGATCACTCCCCCGGCCGCGGCCGTTAGCTGGCTGCTCGCCCAGCAGTGCACCAACGGCTCATTCCAGGAGTACCGCGCAGACCTGAACATTCCGTGCGGTGCATCGGATCCGGTGAACTTCACCGGTCCCGACACGAACGCCACCGCTGTCGCCCTGATGGCCCTGATGGCCCTTGACGACAGCCGCGTGAAGGTGCCGCAGGCAACGCTCACGAAGGTCGTCACCGCGGCCGAGAAGGCGGGTACCTGGCTGCGGAAGCAGCAGCGCAGCGATGGCGGCTGGCCGTACTACCCCGGTGCCGCGTCCGATGCGAACTCAACGGGGCTCTCGCTGTCGGGCATCCTCACGCAGGCACCGTCCTACGACATCACCGCGTACAAGCGCGCCGCACGCTTCCTCGGAACCGTTGCCGCATCGTGTGCTGATGGCGGTGGCTTGGCCTACCAGGCTGGCAGCGCGGTCGACGGCTCCGCTTCAGCGCAGGGTCTCGTCGGCCTCGTCG
>CAIVQM010000072.1 GCA_903908025.1 uncultured bacterium | reverse complement strand
GCGTCGGCGCGGTCCTTGGTGAGCTGCGGGAAGCGATCGTGCAGGTTCTCCGCCGTGTTGCCCATGATGAGGGCATCGACGTCGACGATCCGCTCGGCGAGGAAGCGCGGGTTGGGATCCATACCCTCGCCCATCGGGTGGCGAGACATGTTCTCGACGCCACCAGCAAGGGCGACGTCGTAGGCGCCGGCCATGATTCCGGAACTCAGCGTGGTGACCGCCGTCAGCGCGCCTGCGCACATCCGATCGACCGAGTAGCCGGGGACGGTGTTGGGGATGCCGGCCAGGAGTGCGGCGGATCGGCCGATCGTCATGCCCTGGTCGCCTATCTGCGTCGTCGCTGCGACGGCCACGTCATCGATTCGGGCCGGGGGCAGGGCGGGATTGCGTCGCAGCACCTCGCGGAACACCCGGACCACAAGGTCATCGGCCCGGGTCTCGGCGAACGCACTGCCCGCCCGGCCGAAGGGGGTGCGGACCCCGTCCACGTAAACGACTTCGGCAGCGGTACGTGCCACGACGGCTCCCAGGATCGGCAATCGGCCACCCGAACGGGCGGACAACCCCATATTACCCGCGAGTAACTAGTTGGGCTACTGGTCGGTAACAGGCGCGCCGGGCTCTGCTGTGAGGGCCACGCAGAGGGCAGCCGTCGTCAGGTCGATCTGCCACTGGCGAGCGCCCTGTCCGACCAGGAACTCGCTGACAGCCTGCTCGTCGGCCGGCTCCGGCGGTGCCCAGCACAGTCGGCGGACGGAATCGGGAGAGATGAGGTTCTCGACCGGCATGGACTGGGTCTCGGCGATATCGGTGAGAGCGGTCCGCGCAGCGGACAGCCGGGCGTACGCCGCCGGATCACGTTCGGCCCAGGTGCGCGGCTGGGGCGGGCCCGAGGGCGGCAGCGCGGAGTCCGGCAGGTCGGCGGCAGGTAGGGCGTTGGCCTCGACGATCGCCTCCCACCAGCGCCGCAGATAGCGCTGGGCGCCACGCCCGTGGAACTCCTTGAGCCCGTCGAGGGCGTCCATCGTGCCCGGATTGGCTTGAGCGGCAGCGACGATGGCCGCATCCGGCAGTACCCGTCCAACGGCAATGTCGCGCTTCGTCGCGATGTCGTCTCGCGTGGCCCACAGGGAACGCACGATCGCGAGCGATCGCGGCTTGCGAATTCGGTGGATGCCCGATGTCCGCCGCCACTCATCGTGGCCGCGCTCCCGCGGCGCGAACGACACCAGTGCCTCGAACTCCTGCCGGGCGATCTCCGTCTTACCGGCCTCGGCAAGGGCCGCGGCCATCGCGTCGCGGAGCTCGACCAGCAGTTCGACGTCGAGCGCCGCGTACCGAAGCTGCGCGGCCGTCAGCGGGCGGATGGACCAGTCCGTGGCGCCATGGCCCTTCTCCAGCAGTTCGCCCAGCTCGCTCTGCACGAGCGTGCCGAGACTGACCCGATCCCGGCCAAGTAGTCGGCCCGCGAGTTCGGTGTCGAACAGGGCCGTGGGTCGCAGTCCCACTTCGGCGAGGCAGGCCAGATCCTGAGTTGCAGCATGGAGAATCCACTCGACGCCCGAGGTGGCCTGCTGGACCGCGGACAGGTCCGGCACCGCGATCGGGTCGATCAGCGCGGTGCCGGCACCGACGCGCCGCAACTGAACGAGGTAGGCGCGCTGGCTGTACCGGTAGCCGGAGGCCCGCTCGGCATCAAGGGCCAGGGGCCCGGTTCCGGCAGCCAGCAGAGCGGCGTAGGCGCGGACGGCTGCGGCATCGGTCAGGACGGGTGGCACGCCGTCGCGCGGCTCGTACGGTGCCTGCGGTGGGACGTCGGGTACCGGTTCGACTTCGACTTCAGGCTCGGTCAATTTCGACCACGGCGGCGTCTGGCTCCCACGTGCACAACTCCGTGGGGGAGGGGCGGCAACCCTGCCGCCTGGGCCATCAGGTCTACCCAGGCCGACAGGTGCGCGCCCATGTCGTCGAGCACCTCGCCCGTGTCGGGCGCCTCGAGGGGGGTCCAGGACGCCCGGATCTCGACGAACCCGTCGGAGGGCCGATCAGTCATCGTGCCGAAGGACCGGCCGGACGTGCGGGTGACCGTGCCGCCGAGTTGCGTGGCTCGACAACCGCGTCCGGTCAGCGACTCCGTGACCCAGCTCCAGCCGACATCGTGGAGCATCGGATCGTCGGCCATGTCGTCCTCGAGCGTCGCGCGGACGAACACGACCGCCCGGAAGCAGCCGCCCCATTCATCGACCCCGTCCGGATCGTGCAGCAGCACGAACCGCCCGGAGGCGAGGTCCGATTCGGGATCGGTCATCTCCGCGGTGAGGGCGACGGCCGCAGGCGCGAGCCGCTGGGGCGCGGGCGCCTCGTCGAGCTCGAAATCCGGGCGCACGTCGGCATCCTTCAACTGCTCGAGTGCGAGCGCGAAGGCGTCGGATCCTGCGGATATCGACCTCACCCGGTCAGGCTATGCGCGCACACCGGTCGGCCGGTCGCGCCGCGCCGCGCGCACCTAGGGTGAGCGGGTGTCCGCGCTCCTTGCCCTCGTGTCCAGCCTCATGTGGGGCACCTCGGACTTCCTGGGTGGCGTGACCTCACGACGATTGCCGCCCCTGGCCGTGTACGGGCTGTCGCAGGCGGTGGGGTTCGTCTTTCTGGTGGCGGCCGCGACCGTCACAGGCGGCTGGGCGGCGGATCCGGGCTACTGGCCGTGGGCCGTCGGGGCCAGCGTGGTCGGCATGATTGCGATGCTTGCCTTCTATGAGGCTCTGAAGATCGGCCCGATGGGTATCGTGTCGCCGCTGGTGGCGCTGTCCGTCCTGGTGCCGGTCACCGTTTCGCTGCTCCGGGGCGAGATCCCGGCGTCGGTTCAGATCGTGGGGATCATCGCGGCCATCTGTGGGATTCTGCTGGCCAGCGGCCCCGAACTATCGGGTGCGGAGACCGCCCG
>CAIVQM010000071.1 GCA_903908025.1 uncultured bacterium | reverse complement strand
GTTCGACGACGAGCAGCTCTTCTACCTGCAGGCCCGCGGCATCCCTGAGCGCATCGCGCGTCAGCTTGTCGTGCGTGGGTTCTTCGCCGACATCCTCGCGCGGATCCCATCGGAGGAGTGGCGCCATCTCGTGCTCGGTCGAATCGGCCAGCGTCTCGGGATGGATCTCGATGTGCCAGACGACGGCACGGCTGAGGTGGCTTCGTGACCCAGTACGTCGACGCGTGCCTGCTCGTGGAGGTTGCTCCGCGCACGGCCAAGCGTGTAATGGTGAGTGGACGGGCCATCGCGGTGGTGCACGCCGATGAGGGCGTGTTCGCGATCGACGACCGCTGCTCGCATGCTGACGTGTCACTGGCCGAGGGCGAGGTTGACGGCTGCGCCATCGAGTGCTGGCTGCACGGTTCGGCCTTCGACCTTCGTACGGGAACTCCGCTCAGCCCGCCGGCCATGGCTCCGGTACCGACCTACCCCGTGCGCGTCGTCGGCGAAGGTGATGCCGCTGTCGTGCAGATCGACCCAACGCCCCATCCCACACCGAACCGAGGAAACCAATGAGCACCCTGGTGATCGACGACCTGCACGCGTCCGTGACGACCGATGCGGGTCCGCGCGAGATCCTTCGCGGCGTGACCCTCACGGTTGATTCCGGCAGCACGCATGCCGTCATGGGACCCAACGGCTCCGGCAAGTCAACTCTTGCCTATGTCATCGCCGGTCATCCGAAGTACGTCGTGACGAGTGGGTCGATCACCCTCGACGGCGAGGATGTTCTGGCGATGGCGGTCGACGAGCGCGCACGGGCGGGCCTCTTCCTGGCCATGCAGTACCCGGTCGAGGTTCCGGGCGTATCCGTGTCGAACTTCCTTCGGACGTCGGCCACGGCGGTTCGTGGCGAGGCTCCCAAGCTGCGACTGTGGATCAAGGAGCTCAAGGAGGCCATGTCGGTCCTCCAGATGGACCCGACCTTCGCCGAGCGCAATGTCAACGAGGGCTTCAGCGGCGGTGAGAAGAAGCGTCACGAGATCCTGCAGCTGTCCCTGTTGAAGCCGAAGATCGCCATCCTCGATGAGACCGACTCTGGACTCGACGTCGATGCCCTGCGTGTCGTCTCCGAAGGCTTCAATGCCTTCCGCGAGGAGACCGGGGCGGGCACGCTCCTGATCACCCACTACACGCGGATTCTGCGGTACATCTCGCCCGACTTCGTGCACGTCTTCTTCGACGGTCGCATCGTGGAGAGCGGGGGCCCGGAGCTGGCGGCGGTGCTCGAGGCCGAAGGTTACGAGCGCTTCATCACGGCTGAGGCGTCGTAGGGATCCTCGTGTTGCAGCCAATAGATGTCGACAGGATCAGGAAGGACTTCCCGATCCTGCAGCGCACTGTGCGCGACAATCGACCTCTGGTCTATCTCGACAGCGGGGCGACGAGCCAGAAGCCCATGGCGGTTCTCGACGCGGAGCGTGCCTTCTACGAGACCTCCAATGCCGGTGTCCACCGGGGTGCGCATCAACTGGCGGAGGAAGCCACAGATGCATACGAGGGCGCGCGAGCGACCATCGCGGGATTCGTCGGCGCGCAACCTGCCGAACTCGTGTTCACGAAGAACGCGACGGAGAGCCTGAACCTTGCCGCCTATGCGTTCTCCAACGCCACGGCGAAGGCCGTCCATGCCCCGGACTCCGTGGATCGTCGATTCGTTCTTTCGCCGGGTGACTCGATCGTGGTCACCCAGATGGAACATCACGCCAATCTGGTGCCGTGGCAGGAGGCCTGCGCCAAGACGGGAGCAACGCTGCGATGGATCGGGCTAACGGATGAGGGGCGACTCGATCTCGAGGCGCTCGACTCGGTGATCGACGAGACCACGCGCGTGGTGTCGGTCGTCCACCAGTCGAACATCCTGGGCACCATCAATCCCGTCCAGGCGATAATGGGACGAGCCCATGAGGTTGGTGCGCTGGGTGTGGTCGACGCGTGTCAGTCGATTCCGCACATGCCCGTCGACGTGCACGATCTCGGTGCCGACCTGGTGGCCTGGAGCGGTCACAAGATGCTCGGACCAACGGGTATCGGGCTGTTGTGGGGACGCTCCGAGGTGCTGCAGGCCATGCCGCCTTTCGTCAGTGGTGGATCGATGATCGAGACAGTCTTCATGGAGCACAGCACCTACGCCGAACCGCCGAAGCGTTTTGAGGCAGGCACCCCCATGGTCGCGCAGAGCGTGGGCCTTGCGGCCGCCGTCCGGTATCTCGACGATCTCGGGATGGACGCCGTCGCCGCGCACGAGCACGATCTGACGGGCTATGCACTTGGGCAGCTGGAAGAGCTCCGGGGCGTGCGCATCATCGGGCCGCGCGACAACGTCGATCGCGGAAGCGCAGTGTCATTTGTCGTCGACGGGCTGCATCCCCACGACGTGGGTCAGTTCCTCGACGACAAGGGTGTCGCCGTTCGAGTTGGCCACCACTGTGCGTGGCCGACATGTCGCCGATTCGGTGTTCCTGCGACCACGCGAATCTCGCCCTACATCTACAACGACCGCGCAGACATCGACATCGCGATGGAAGGCATCATGGCCGCACAGAAGTTCTTCGGGGTCTGACGTGAACGTCGAAGCCCTGTATCAGGACATCATCCTCGACCACTACAAGCACCCGCGTGGGCGCCAGCTCCTCGCCGACCCAGCGGGGGAGTCACATCAGGTCAACCCCACGTGTGGTGACGAGGTCACGGTGCAGGTGGGTCTGGATTCCGATGGTCACCTCCTGGTGGGCTACGAAGGCCAGGGCTGCTCGATCTCCCAGGCGAGTGCCAGCGTCATGTCGGAACTCGTGGCAGGGTTCGATCCCGCGCAGGGTGATGACGCCCGTCGTGCCTTCGTGGAACTCATGCACAGCAAGGGGGCTGCCGAACCGGACGAGGATGTGCTCGGTGACGCCGTTGCGTTCGTTGGCGTTGCCAAGTACCCCGCCCGCATCAAGTGCGCCCTCCTTCCGTGGATGGCGCTGCAGGACGCCGAGGCCAAGGCCGGTATCGGGATCGCTCAGGAAGGGACCAGTACGTCATGACGGTTGCCACGGATGAGGACATCATCGAGGCCATGAAGGACGTCGTCGACCCCGAACTGGGGATCAACGTCGTTGACCTCGGTCTGGTCTACGGAGTGAGCGTCGATGACGCCAACATCGCAACGGTCGATATGACGTTGACCAGCGCCGCCTGCCCCCTGACCGATGTGATCGAGGATCAAACCCGCTCGGCCCTCCTTGAGATCGTCGACGACTTCCGGATCAACTGGGTCTGGATGCCCCCGTGGGGACCGGACAAGATCACCGACGATGGCCGCGAGATGCTCCGGGCACTGGGTTTCAACGTCTAACCCCGTCCGTCTTGAGGTTGGTGGCGTTCCGGGGC
>CAIVQM010000070.1 GCA_903908025.1 uncultured bacterium | reverse complement strand
GGCCGGCGAGACCACGATGTCATCGTCGAATCCCGATGGCGAGTTGCTCCCGCTCCACATCATCGGAAGGTCCTGGGATCTAAGCGGGCCCGAGCCCATCGAGCTCGGCGTCGACTTCACCTTCACCGAAGCCAAGCCCCCATTCCTGCAGGGGAACGCCGGAGCCGCCCCCAGCCTTGCTGGAGTTGGCACGCTGTACTACTCCATCCCGTTCATGACGATCGGAGGCGAGGGAAACACCCTGCAACTCGGCTCCGAGGTGGTCGCGATCGAGTCCGGCGAGTTCTGGCTTGATCATCAGTGGGGAACCGGCCTGGTCACGTGCAACATCTTCGCCGGGAATCCCCGATCCGATGCCGTTCGTGCCGCAACAGCTTTGGTCCCCAGCGGCCCCGGTGGGTGGGACTGGTTCATGGCCATGTTCGAGGGCAACTACCAGTTGACGCTGGCCACTCTCCACGGCGCCGACGACCCCGCGCACTTCGATCACACGGGCGAGGACGAACCGACACCGATGGAGATCCCCGTCTTCGGCTCCTGGATCGATCCGGCCGGCGAACGACACACCGTGCTCGGCTCCCTCGTCATGGACGCGTGGGTACGTGCTGAGCACTCCCCCGATCCAGCGGTCTACCCGGTAACTCGGATCTGGTACCCCAATCGCTGGAACTTCACCCTCAGCGACGATGCGCCCGAGATCATGCGCACCTTCACGATGTCCCCGATCGTCGAAGGTGGCCAGGCAGGCTTCTTCGCTCCTGGAGTGCAGTACTCCGAGGGTGCCGTGACCCTCACCGGACCGACGGGCATCGTCGGTCACGGCTTCGCCGAGTCCGTGGGCTACAACCTCGACTACGCCGCCGCAGTCATGACGATCGCCGGTCTGCCCGTCACCCCTGAGAGCCTGGCCCTCGTGGACGGCCCGCGTCCGGACTTCGGCCTGAAGTTCCGGGCGGCCATGCACCTGCTGCGGCCCAGCGCACGGCGCGAACTCGACGAATGGAAGCAGGCTCTGACCCTCGGGCCGTGACGCCCAGCCCTAGCCGGCGGATCCCTGCTCGTCGTTGTCGCCAGCGGTCATCCGGCCGGCATGCGCGATCGCGGCGGGATCCCGGCGCACCTTCAGCCAGGACGCCAGGGCAACGACGACGAGCACGATGCCGATGAAGACGAGACTGGCATTCGTGGAGATCTTGGGAAACGCCGTGTTGACCTCGTGCAGGTAGGTCAGGACGAGTTTGATGCCGATGAAGACGAGGATGACCGCCAGACCCGTTGACAGGTAGATCAGCTTGTCGAGCAGGCCCTTCAGCAGGAAGTAGAGGGCCCGCAGTCCCAGCAGGGCGAAGGCATTGGCCGCGAAGACCAGGTACGGGATCTGGGTCACCCCGAAGGTCGCGGGAATCGAGTCCAGAGCGAAGAGCAGATCAGTCGTGCCGATCGCGATCATCACGAGCAGCAGGGGCGTCGCCATGCGGCGCCCATCGACCTTGGTGAACGAGCGAGTGCCGTCGTACTCGTCCGTGAACGCAAAGCGCTTCCGCACGATCCGGACGACGGCATTGTCCTGCGGCTCGGGGTCCTCGTTGCGGTGGCGACCCAACTGGATGCCGGTCCAGATGAGCAGGGCTCCGAAGATGACGAAAGTGAAGGCGAACGTCGAGAGAGCTGCCGCCCCAATGGCGATGAAGCCCGCCCGCAGCACGAGGGCGAGCACCACACCGAAGAGCAGCACGCGCTGATGGAGATTCGTCGGCACCGCGAACTGGGCGAGGATGATGATGAAGACGAAGAGATTGTCCACACTGAGGGACTTCTCGACCAAGTAGGCAGCGAAGTACTGCGAACCGATATCGGATCCCTGCCAGACCATCATCAGCACGCCGAAGGCCAGCGCGATCCCGACGTAGAAGATCGACCAGAGCAGCGCCTCACGGAACATGACATCGTGAGGCTTCCGGCTGACGGTGACGAAGTCCATCACGATCAGAGCGATGATCCCCGCCACCGTCGCGGCCCACAGCGCCGGCGTTACGTCCATCAGGCTGCGTCCTGCACGTCGTCGCGAGTGCCGTACACGCTCACGATTGCGGTGGTCGTCAGCACCCCGACGATCACCAGAAGCGAGAGCCAGGTCGGGATTGTCGGTAGTTCGAGACTGGTCGTTGCATTGATCGCCTCCATCACCATCTTGATGCCGATGAAAGCCAGAACGACCGCCAGACCCCGGTTGAGATACCGCAGCCGGCCGAGCACTCCCCTCAGCAGGAAGTAGAGCTGTCGCAGGCCCATCAGCGCAAAGGCATTGACGGTGAAGACAAGGTAGGTCTCGGCGGTGATGCCGAACACTGCGGGAATGCTGTCGATCGCGAACAGCAGATCGGTCGTTCCGATGGCCAGCATGACGAGTGCCATCGGCGTCAATGCACGGCGGCCAGCGACACGTGTGATGAGGTGCGATCCGTGGTACTGGGTGGACGTCGGGACGTGCGTCCCCACCCATCGCACCAGTGCGTTCCCATCCGGATCGGGCTCGGAATCGTGCGCAACCCAGACCTTCCACGCAGTGAAGAGCAGGAACAGCCCAAAGATGTAGAAGGTCACCTCGAACCGGGCGATCAGTTCGGCCCCGATGACGATCAGGATTCCGCGCAGCACGAGGGCGATCACGACCCCCACGAGCAGCACCCGATGCTCCAGGATCGCCGGTACGGCGAACGACGACATGATGATCATGAAGACGAACAGATTGTCGACGCTGAGCGAGTACTCAGTGAGGTAGCCCGCGACGAACTGCCCGCCGTACATGGGGCCGAACATCACGGACACGAACACCGCGAAAGCCGCGGCGAAGGCCACGTAGAAGATCACCCAGTGCATCGCATTGCGGCTCGTGAACGGGCGTTCGCGCCGTTCGACAATCACCAGGTCGAGCAGAATGACTCCCACAAGGACGAGGAGAGTCCCCGCCCACAGTCCTGCCGATACCTCCATCAGGGCTGCTTTCTCATACTGTCCCTGCCTCGCGCATGCCGCGCAGTTCCTTCTTGAGATCGCCGACCTCGTCGCGCAGTCGCGCGGCCAGCTCGAACTGAAGCTCACTCGCAGCCAGATGCATCTGGGCCGTCAGATCCTCGATCAGAGTCAGCAGCTCATCGCCCGCCAGGGATCGCCCGCGCCGGGCCCCCTTCGTCGCGGACTTCGCCGTCTCCGCCAGCAGCTGCTGCGTATCGGCATCCTCGCGCGCCAGCAGGTCGGTGATGTCGGCGATGCGCTTGCGCAGCGGTTGCGGGTCAACACCGTGAGCAACGTTGTAAGCGACCTGCTTCGCCCGACGGCGAGTCGTCTCGTCGATCGCACGCTGCATCGATGGCGTGATCTTGTCCGCGTACATGTGCACCTGGCCCGACACGTTTCGTGCGGCGCGCCCGATCGTCTGGATCAACGAGGTCTCCGAGCGTAGGAATCCCTCCTTGTCGGCATCCAGAATGGCGACGAGAGACACCTCAGGCAGGTCGAGCCCCTCGCGCAATAGGTTGATACCCACGAGCACGTCGAACACTCCTAGGCGCAGTTCCCGCAGTAGCTCAACGCGACGAAGGGTGTCGACCTCGGAGTGCAGGTACTGGACCCGGACTCCGTGCTCGAGCAGGTAGTCGGTGAGGTCCTCGGCCATCCGCTTCGTGAGGGTGGTCACCAGGACACGCTCACTGCGGGCCGAGCGGGCCTTGATCTCGCCCATCAGGTCATCGATCTGTCCACTGGTCGGCTTGACCACGATCTCGGGGTCCACCAGGCCCGTCGGTCGGATCACCTGCTCCACGACGTCACCCTGCACGCGAGTCAGCTCATACGGCCCGGGCGTTGCGGAGAGGTAGACCGTCTGGCCGATCCGCTCCACGAACTCGTTCCACTTCAGGGGACGGTTGTCCATGGCACTCGGCAGCCGGAAGCCGTGATCAACAAGTGTGCGCTTGCGACTCATGTCGCCTTCGTACATGGCGCCGATCTGCGGCACGGTGACATGCGACTCGTCGATGACGATGAGGAAGTCCTCAGGGAAGTAGTCGAGCAGGCAGTTCGGCGCGGTGCCAGCATCTCGACCGTCGATGTGGCGCGAGTAGTTCTCGATTCCGGAACATGACCCGATCTGCCGCATCATCTCGATGTCGTATGTGGTGCGCATGCGCAGGCGCTGCGCCTCGAGCAGTTTGCCCTGACCCTCGAACTCGGCCAGCCGCTGCTCCAGTTCGGCCTCGATGCCGATGATGGCCCGATCCATGCGTTCGGGCCCGGCGACATAGTGCGTGGCCGGGAACACATACATCTCGCGGTCCTCGGTGATGATCTCCCCCGTCACCGGGTGCAACGTCATCAGCCGCTCGATCTCGTCACCAAACATCTCGATGCGGACCGGGTGCTCCTCGTACACGGGGAATACCTCGACCGTGTCGCCGCGGACGCGGAAAGTGCCGCGCTGGAACGCGATGTCGTTGCGCGTGTATTGGATGTCCACGAAAGCGCGAAGCAGTTTGTCG
>CAIVQM010000069.1 GCA_903908025.1 uncultured bacterium | reverse complement strand
AGGCACCTCACGTGGCCCGATCAGGCCGCGGGTGACCCCGACATCGGCAAGCAACTCGGCGAATACCGTCAGTGACCCGCGGTAGTCGGCCAGCCAGTCCGGCAACGGAGGCGGTGGTCCGGCGGTTTCACGGGAAACCATCGCTTCCTCCGGGTGGATCAGGCGCTCTGGATGACCACGCGGCGCGCAGGCTCGTCGCCTTCGGACTCGCTCACGAGATCCGAATCCGCCACCACATCGTGCACGACCTTGCGCTCGAAGGGCGTCATCGGATCAAGACGAACCGGGGCTCCGGTGCGCTTGGCCTCCTCGATTGCCGCCCCTGCGATGGTGACCAGCTCGGCCCGACGGGCTGCCCGATGCCCGGCTACGTCAAGCATGAGTCGCGACCGTTCGCCCGTCTCACGGGTGGCGGCCAATCGGGTCAGTTCCTGCAGGGCGTCCAGCACCCGGCCGCCGTCGCCGACCAGGTGGGCCAGCTCACCCGGCGAGGCCTCGAGCACCGACACCATCGCCCGATTTCCCTCGATGTCGATGTCGATGTCGCCATCGAGATCGGCGATATCGAGCAGCCCCTCTAGGTAGTCGGCACCCGCATCGCCCTCCTTCTTCAGGAGTTCGGCGCCCTTCAGGTGCTTGGGCTCGGCGGCCACGACCTCGATCTCGTCGATAGCCTCGGTCACGTCGGTTGCTTCGGTCATGAGTATCTCCACGCGGTAGTGCTGACAGGTTGATGGGGCGCCGGGGTGGCGCGGCTACTTCTTCTTCCGCTGGCTGCGCGAGGTCTTCTTCGGCTGCTGACGGGGTGTTTCCGACGTAGTGTCGGAATCATCGCTGGGGATGGACTCGATCTCGGGCCCGACCTTGGCTGCCTGTTTGGCCGCCTTTCGGGCCTCCTTGGCCGCGTGGGCGGGGGTGCCGGGCTGTGGGTTGTTGCGGATGACCCAGAACTGCTGGCCCATCGACCACAGGTTCGTGGTGAACCAGTAGATCAGCACGCCGATCGGGAAGTTGATGCCCGACACCGCGAAGATCAGCGGGAACACGTACAGCAGGATCTTCTGCTGCTTGACCATCGGGTTGTCGGGGGCGCTGTTCTTGACGATCAACTGCCGTTGGGTGATGAACGTGGTCGCCGTCATCAGCAGAATCATGATGATGGCGAGCACGCGAGTGTTCATCGGATTGGGTGTCTCATCCGCGTGCATGAACGTCGCGTACAACGGCACACCGAAGATCTCCGCGTCGTGCGCCTGCGGCAACAGTGGCGCGTACTGCTCCCACTGGAACACGCCCTGAGCGGTGTACGTGGGATCGTTCTCGTTGTACTGCGCGATGCTCTGCAGCACTCCGAAGAGGGCGAAAAAGATAGGCGCCTGAAGGAGAATCGGCAGGCACGATGCCAGCGGATTCGTACCGGTCTCCCGGTACAGCTTCATCATCTCCTGCGACTGCTTGTCCTTGTCGCCGGCGTACTTCTTCTGGATCTCCTTCATCTGCGGCTGGATCAGCTGCAGATTCCGCTGGCTCTTGATCTGCTTCACGAACAGCGGGATCAACGCGATGCGGATCACGATCACGAGTCCGACGATCGAGAACGCCCAGGTCCAGCCGCTCGACGGGCTCATCCCCAGGACATTGGTGAACAGGCTGTGGAACTGGACCAGGATCCAGCTCACGCCGATCTTCAACCAGTCGAGAATGAACATTTTGTCGGTCGAGCCTTCCCTAGGCGTTCGTGTCCGCGACTCCGCGGGGCTTCATCGTTCCATGCCGTGCTTCGCCGTTCGGCAGCACGTCCGGTAACCAGCGTCCCGGAGCCGGAACTGGGTCAACCCCGCCCCTGTTCCATGGGTTGCATCGGACCACTCTCCAGCTGCCCAGAACGAACCCCTTGAGTGGTCCGTGGGTCTGGATCGCCTCCACCGCATAGGCGGAGCAACTCGGATGCAGCCGGCAACTCGGGGGTGTCAGGGGGGAGATGAACCGTTGGTACGCCCGGATCGGCAGCACCAGCGCCCACGTCAGCAACCAGCCCAGTGAGTGGTCCCAGGCCCAACTCAGTCCATCCCACAGGCGACGGACCAGACCGGGGTGATCGCTCATGACGCTGCCGTCGCCCGACGCGACTTGTCGGTGGCCACCTGGACCGCTTCCGTGACATCGAGGGTGAGGCGCGGATCGGTATCAGCCCCGGGCAGCGCCCTGATCACCACGAGCGCGCCGACCGGAAGACCCGCAACCTGCCCAGCAACCGCAGCCCTTATTCGACGTGCGGCACGATGGCGGCTGACGGAGCCGCCCACGGCCTTGCCAACAATCAATCCGACGCGGGGTGGCCTGGCAGTATCCGTCAGGCACACATAAGCAACCGCGCAGCCCCGGGTAGCCCGGGCCCCACGACGGGTGGTCTCTCGGAAATCAGCCGCGGTCCGAAGCCGGTTTGCGGCGGGAAGCATGCCGACTCAGGCGGACAGACGCTCGCGGCCCTTGGCGCGACGGGCCGCGAGGATGCCGCGACCGGCGCGTGTGCGCATGCGCAAGCGGAAGCCGTGCGTCTTCGCCCGACGGCGGGTGTTGGGCTGGAAGGTGCGCTTCATGGTCAGGCTCCTGGACGCGTGCGAACGGGGAAGTCGAATCCCGCCCGTGGATGGCATCCACGGCAGGACGGCCCAGCCTACGGAACGGGACGGAGCACGGTCAAACCAGCCCCCAGAACGGCACTTGTTCTCACCCAAGCATTCTGGCTATCGTCACCGGACCTGTTCCACATCTGTGGATAAGATTGTGGATACTCAACGGAGGGGCATCACGTGGACGCGACAGCCGACCTCACCGAGGTGTGGGCCACCGCTATCGCGAGCCTCGCCGACGGCAGCCTCACCCCTCAGCAGCGAGCCTTCGTGAACCTCACTCGGCCCATGGGCCTGGTGGAGGACACCGCGCTGATCGCCGCTCCCAATGAGTTCACCAAGGATGTTCTCGAGACCCGCCTACGCCCGATGGTGGTCGAGGCACTGTCGGCGACCCTCGGCCGGGAGATCCGGTTGGCTGTCACCGTCGACCCATCCATCGACCCGACCCTGGACGAGACCACAGACGAGGTCGCCGACGCCACCTATGCCGACGCCACCGAGCCCGCCCCTGCCCTCCTCGGTCGCCGCGACGACTCCCCCCGGCCCGGCACGGGTTCGCCCGGCACCAGAAACGAGGACGGCCGACTCAACGACAAGTACACCTTCGAGACCTTCGTCATCGGCTCCAGCAATCGCTTCGCCCACGCGGCGGCGGTTGCGGTGGCCGAGCAGCCGGCGCGCGCATACAACCCGCTGTTCATCTATGGCGGCTCCGGTCTCGGCAAGACCCACCTGCTGCATGCCATCGGCCACTACACGCGCACGCTCTACAAGGGCACCCGGGTCCGCTACGTCAGTTCCGAGGAGTTCACCAACGAGTTCATCAACTCGATTCGTGACGACAAGGCCGCCAGTTTCCAACGCCGCTACCGGGATGTTGATGTCCTGCTGGTCGACGACATCCAGTTCCTGAGTGGAAAAGTCCAGACACAGGAAGAGTTTTTCCACACGTTCAACACTCTGCACAACGCCAACAAGCAGATCGTCGTGACATCGGATCTCCCTCCGAAGCAGCTTCCGGACTTCGAGGACCGCATGCGTTCTCGGTTCGAGTGGGGCCTGATCACCGACGTTCAACCACCTGACCTTGAGACCCGCATCGCCATCCTCCGGAAGAAGACGATTCAGGAACGCCTCGTCGCTCCCCCCGAGGTGCTCGAGTACATCGCGTCGAAGATCTCGAGCAACATCCGTGAACTTGAAGGTGCGCTCATCCGCGTCACCGCCTTCGCCTCACTCAACCGCCAGCCGGTCGACCTGGCGATAACCGAGGTCGTCCTCAAGGACCTGTTGCCATCCGACATCGGTCCGGAGATCACTGCTGCTCAGATCATGGCCGCCACCGCCCAGTACTTCGGGGTCACGATCGACGATCTGTGCGGCTCCAGTCGCTCCCGGGTACTCGTCACCGCCCGCCAGATCGCGATGTACCTCTGCCGTGAGCTGACCGACCTCTCCCTGCCCAAGATCGGCCAGGCCTTCGGCGGCCGCGACCACACCACGGTCATGCATGCCGACCGCAAGATTCGGCAGTTGATGGCAGAGCGGCGCAGTCTGTTCGATCAGGTAACCGACCTGACCAGCCGGATCAAGTCACAGCCACGCCCCATGTGACCCAGGTCCCACATTGACCACTCTGAACACGTTTATCCCCATGCTGTCCCCAGATGTGGATACAGCCTCTCGGCGGTTGCGACGGTGTACCCCTCAACTATCTGTCCCCACAACGTGGACATCCTGTGGATAACTCGAGTTTCCTGCCCCTCCGCTACCCACCAGTTGGGGATAACTTCTCCAAAACGGTGACCAACCGCAACCTCACTGATCCGCTGTCCACCGCTGTCCACAGGGCGACCCCGTTCTGTCCCCAGAGTGTGATTCGCTCGCCACGCCTACCGATCAGCCGAAATACTGGTTATCCACCTGATCCACAGCCCCTATGACTACTACTACCTATCTCTACGAAGAGTGATGACGAACAACAATCAGTGGGCCAGCGGTGGACAACTCCGCCGCCCCCACTGCACCAAGGGGTGGGTTTCCTGTAAGACTGTCGCCTCATCACGGAAGTGGAGAACAAGGTGAAACTTCGCGTCGAGCGCGATGTGCTCGCGGATTCAGTGGCCTGGGCTGCTCGTACCCTGCCCTCTCGCCCCTCACTGCCCGTGCTGGCCGGCCTGGTCCTCACCGCGACCGAGGGTGGTCTGACGCTGAGCAGTTTCGACTACGAGGTATCCGGCCGCGTCGAGATCTCAGCCGATGTCACGACGGAGGGAACGTCGCTGGTGTCGGGGCGACTCCTAGCCGACATCGCCCGATCCCTTCCGCCGGCCCCCGTGACGATCGAGAGCGAGGGAACGCGCATCTCCATCACGTGTGGACGTTCCACGTTCACGCTCCCGACCCTCCCCGGCGAGGACTATCCACAGCTTCCCGACATGCCGACCGCGTCGGGAACCATCAGCGGATCTTCATTCGCCAGCGCTGTTGCACAGGTTGCGATCGCAGCCGGACGCGACGACACCCTGCCCACGCTTACCGGTATCCGTATGGAGATCGAGGGTTCCTCCCTCGTTCTCGCGGCCACTGATCGCTACCGACTCGCCGTGCGCGAGTTCACCTGGGACCCGCAGTCCCCGTCGATGTCGGCGCATGCGCTGATTCCGGCGAGAACCCTTGCCGACACGGCGAAATCCCTTGCAGATGCTGACGAAATCGTCATCGCCCTGTCATCTGGTGGATCGGGTGAAGGTCTGATCGGCTTCGAAGGACACGGCCGCCGTACAACAACGCGCCTGCTTGACGGCGAGTTCCCGAAGTACCGCTCACTTCTTCCGAGTGAGTCGGCTGCCGTGGCAATGGTCGAGACCTCAATGCTGATGGATGCCGTCAAGCGCGTCGCTCTCGTTGCTGAGCGCAACACGCCAGTTCGTCTGGCTTTCGAGGGTTCCGAGCTCACCCTTCGTGCTGGCGCCGGCGACGATGCCCAGGCTGTTGAGGTGCTCGAGAGCGCACTCGATGGGGATGCCATCGACATCGCCTTCAATCCCGCCTATCTGCTTGATGGTCTGGCAGCCGTGGGTTCGAGCACCACTCGGTTCTCCTTCACTCAGCCAACACGTCCGGCGGTTCTCACCGGCGTGAACGACGAGACCCAGCAGTCACTCGATGACTACAAGTACCTGCTGATGCCCGTCCGACTCACCGGCTGAGTCGCGTGTGGGTAGCCGGGCTGCGGCTGACGGATTTCCGTTCGTACGAACAGGTTGAGCTGACCCTCACCCCGGGGGTCACGACCTTCCTCGGGCAGAACGGCCAGGGAAAGACCAACCTCGTCGAGGCCATCGGGTACGTGTCGGTGCTGGGCAGTCATCGCGTCGCGACGGATGCGCCACTCGTTCGTTCGGGAGCCGATCGCGCGATTATCGGGCTCGAGATCATGCGTGAGGATCGCACCACCCTCGTCGAACTCGAGCTCAATCCAGGGCGGGCGAACCGGGCCCGCATCAACCGTTCACCGGCCCAGCGGCCACGCGACGTCCTCGGCCTGCTGAGAACGGTCCTATTCGCACCGGAGGACCTGTCGCTCGTCAAGGGCGATCCGTCCGACCGCCGTCGGTTCATGGACGACCTCCTCATCCAGCGCACTCCACGGATGCTCGGAGTCAAGGCGGACTACGACCGAATCCTCAAGCAACGCAACGCATTACTGAAGTCTGCGAGTACTGCGCGTCGGGGCAATCCACAGGATGTCGCGCGGACGATCGAGGTCTGGGACAGCCAGCTTGCCGAGGTGGGTGGGGAGCTCGTGGCCGCACGGGTGGCCCTGATCGAAGACCTACGGCCGCATCTCGTGGAGGCCTATGAACTGATAGCCGGTGGGGCCGACGCGGTCAGCTCCGCTGACGCGACGCTCGCGTACAGCAGTTCACTCGGTGCGGGCGTCGAGCGCACCAGTGATCGTCTGCTCTGGCGCGATGCCCTGCTGGCGGGGATCGAAAGCCGACGTTCGGAAGAACTTGCTCGCGGCCTGACCCTGGTGGGCCCGCACCGCGACGACCTCCTCCTGGGGCTCGGGGGACTGCCCGCCAAGGGCTTCGCATCACACGGGGAGTCATGGTCGATTGCGCTCGGTCTGCGGCTGGCTGGTCTCGAGGTGCTGCGACTGGACGGCGATGACCCCGTCCTCATCCTCGACGACGTGTTCGCGGAACTCGATGGCCCGCGCCGCCGCCGACTGTCGGCCCGCGTGGCGACCTGCACCCAGGTACTCATCACAGCCGCGGTGGGTGAGGACGTGCCCGCCGAGTTGGCCGGCCGTCGGCTCATGGTCTCGCGAGGGGCGGTGCGCGATGCCTGACGAGCCCGATGATCAGGCTGCTGCGGCAGCGGAGGCTGCGTCGGCGGCCCTACGGCGCGCTACCCGGTCGACCACGAAGTCAAAGAAGGGTCAGCAGCCGAAGACCAGTCGTCGCTCGACGCCGATACCGGACGGCCGCGATCCCCAGACGCTGTCGGCGGCGGTCGAGGGCCTGATTCGGGACCAGGGCTGGCAGGACCAGTCGGCCGTGGCCGTGCTCATCTCCGAGTGGAGCCAGATCGTCGGCCCGGATATCGCCGATCACGTCACCCCCGTTTCCTTCGACGAGGGGGAGTTGATCCTGCAGGCGGAGTCGACGGCGTGGGCCACCCAGGTCCGCCTCCTGCTCCCCCAGGTCCATCGAGCGGTGGACGAGCGGGTCGGCCGCGGCGTTGTCACGGCCATTCGGATCCGCGGCCCGCAGGCCCCCAACTGGTCCGCCGGTCCACGCCGTGTGCCGGGGCGCGGGCCTCGCGACACGTATGGCTAGACGGCCCAAGAAGGGCTCTCGGTCCCGCTAACGCCGTATTTCCGTAGGCCAACTCGTGGGTGGGGGGGTCAGCGTCCCTCAAAGCCTCCCAAGCCCCGTGGCGTGGCATTCGATGTCGGTGGAAACCGGTAGACTCGTACTCACGTCCGAACCCGCACCAGGCGGTGTTCCGACCCACCCGAGGAGGCCGGCCAACCGTGACCTATGACGCCAGCGCGATCACGGTTCTCGAAGGACTGGACGCGGTTCGCAAGCGCCCCGGCATGTACATCGGCTCGACCGGTGAGCGCGGCCTCCACCACCTGGTCTACGAGGTCGTCGACAACTCCGTCGACGAGGCCCTCGCCGGCCACGCTAGTGAGATCACGATCACCCTGCTGGCCAATGGCGGTGTCCGGGTCGTCGACGACGGCCGTGGAATCCCGGTCGACATCGTCGAGAGTGAGGGCAAGCCGGCCGTCGAGGTCGTCCTGACCGTGCTGCACGCGGGCGGCAAGTTCGGCGGCGGCGGCTACCAGGTCTCCGGTGGTCTCCACGGCGTTGGTGTGTCTGTCGTCAACGCCCTGTCCACCAACCTCGATGTCGAGGTCCGCCGCAACGGCATCGTCTACCGCCAGTCGTACCTACGCGGCGTTCCTGTCGCCCCCCTCGCGGAGGGCGAGGCCGCCGACCACACGGGCACGACCGTCACCTTCTGGGCCGATGCCGACATCTTCGAGACCACGCACTACGACTTCACCACCCTGTCGCGCCGATTCCAGGAGATGGCCTTCCTCAACAAGGGCCTGACCCTGACCCTCGTCGACGAGCGGACGGCGGTCTACATCGCTCCCGAGGTCGATGGTGAGTCCGACGCTGCTCCCGAGGTCGATGCGGATGGCGACGAGATCGAGCAGGTCCGTCGCATCACCTACCACTACGACGGTGGCATCGCCGACTTCGTCCGACACATCAATGCGAGCAAGGGCGCAGCGAACCCGTCGGTCATCGACATCGAGGCAGAAGCCGACGACAAGCGGATGAGCGCCGAGATCGCGATGCAGTGGAACAACACCTATTCGGAGTCGGTCTACACCTTCGCCAACACGATCAACACGACTGAGGGCGGCACCCACGAGGAGGGCTTCCGCACTGCACTCACGACGCTGATGAACAAGTTCGCGCGCGAGTGGAACATCCTCAAGGAGAAGGACCCGAATCTCAGCGGCGACGACATCCGCGAGGGCCTCACCGCCATCGTCAGCGTCAAGATGGCCGAGCCGCAGTTCGAGGGCCAGACCAAAGCCAAGCTCGGCAACACCGAGATGAAGACTTTCGTCCAGAAGGTCGTCAACGACCAACTCGGCGAGTGGCTGGAGAAGAACCCAGCCGAGGGCAAGGAGATCGCCCGCAAGTCCGTCAACGCGGCCACGGCACGCATGGCTGCGCGCAAGGCACGTGACCTGGCCCGCAACCGCAAGGGCCTCCTGGGTGGAGCCGGCATGCCGGGCAAGCTCATCGACTGCTCCAGCCGCGAGCCCGAGGAGTGCGAGGTCTTCATCGTCGAGGGCGACTCGGCCGGCGGTTCCGCACGCCAGGGCCGCGACCCGCGCACGCAGGCGATCCTGCCCATCCGCGGCAAGATCATCAACGTCGAGAAGGCCCGCATCGACAAGGTGCTGCAGAACACCGAGGTCCAGGCGCTCATCTCAGCCTTCGGCACCGGCATCCAGGACGAGTTCGACATCAACCGCCTGCGCTACCACAAGGTTGTGCTGATGGCCGACGCTGATGTCGACGGCCAGCACATCCGCACCCTGCTGCTCACGCTGCTGTTCCGGTTCATGAAGCCACTTGTCGAGCAGGGCTACGTCTTCCTCGCCCAGCCGCCGCTCTACAAGATCAAGTGGTCGCGTGAGGCCGCGGACTTCGCCTACACCGAGCGAGAGCGCGAGGTGCTGATGGAGGCCGGCATTGCGGCGGGCAAGCGGCTGCCGAAGGAGGAGGCCCTCCAGCGTTACAAGGGCCTCGGTGAGATGAACGCCGACGAACTGTGGGAGACCACCATGGATCCGGCCCGGCGCATCCTGCTCCAGGTCACCATCGACGACGCGGCGCAGGCTGACGAGATGTTCAGCGTGCTCATGGGTGAGGACGTCGAGTCCCGACGCAACTTCATCCAGCAGAACGCCCGCGACGTCCGCTTCCTCGACATCTAGCCGCTATCAGCGGCCGACGAACGTACCGACGAAAGATGGAGGACCTCCGTGCCTGACGACACCGGGATCGTTGAAGAGATCGATCACGGCCCACATGGCCGTATCGAGCCCGTCGACCTGCAGACGGAGATGCAGCGGTCCTACCTGGACTACTCCATGTCCGTCATCGTTTCCCGTGCGCTGCCGGACGTCCGCGACGGCCTGAAGCCGGTGCACCGACGCGTCCTCTACGCGATGTACGACGGCGGCTACCGTCCCGACCGCAACTTCTCCAAGAGCGCCCGCGTCGTCGGCGATGTCATGGGCAGCTACCACCCGCACGGCGACAGCGCGATCTACGACGCCCTCGTTCGCCTGGCCCAGCCGTGGTCCCTGCGCTACCCGCTCGTGCAGGGGCAGGGCAACTTCGGCTCGCCGGGCAACGACCCGCCCGCGGCCCAGCGATACACCGAGTGCCGGATGGCCCCGCTGGCCATGGAAATGGTCCGCGACATCGATGAGGAGACCGTCAACTTCGGTCCCAACTACGACGGCCGGACCCAGGAGCCACTCGTCCTGCCGGCCCGGTTCCCGAACCTGCTCGTCAACGGCAGTTCGGGCATCGCCGTCGGCATGGCCACCAACATCCCGCCGCACAACCTGCGCGAGATCGCCGGCGCGGCCCAATGGGTGCTGGCGAACCCGGACGCCGATCGGGCGGAGCGCCAGGCCGCGCTGATCGAGATCGTCAAGGGTCCCGACTTCCCGACCGGCGCCCTCATCGTGGGCCGCAAGGGCATCGACGACGCTTACCGCACGGGCCGTGGGTCGATCACGATGCGGGCCGTCGTCACCGTCGACGAGGACCAGCGCGGGCGCCAGATCCTCGTCGTCACCCAACTGCCCTATCAGGTCAACCCCGACAACCTGCTGCTGCGCATCGCGGAACTGGTCGGCGACGGCAAGCTCACCGGTATCGCCGATGTGCGCGACGACTCGTCATCACGCACCGGCATGCGGCTGATCATCGAACTCAAGCGCGATGCGGTTGCCCAGGTCGTCCTGAACCAGTTGTTCAAGCACACCCAGTTGCAGGACAACTTCGGCGCCAACATGCTGGCGCTCGTCGACGGGGTGCCGCGCACCCTGACCCTCGAGCAGTTCATCCGCTACTGGATCGCCCACCAGATCGAGGTCATCCAGCGCCGCACGACCTACCGCCTGCGCAAGGCCGAGGAGCGCGCGCACATCCTGCGCGGCTACCTCAAGGCCCTTGACGCTCTCGACGATGTCATCGCCCTCATCCGGGCGTCGGCAACCGTCGAGGATGCGCGCAGTGGCCTGATGGAACTGCTCGACATCGACGAGGTGCAGTCCACAGCAATCCTCGACATGCAGCTACGCCGACTGGCAGCCCTCGAGCGCCAAAAGATCATCGACGAGTACGACGACCTGATGACGAAGATCGCCGACTACAACGACATCCTGACGAACGAGCCGCGTCAGCGTTCGATCGTGTCGGAGGAGCTCGCGGAGATCGTCGAAAAGTTCGGCGATGAGCGGCGCACGGACTTCGTGGTGTGGGATGGCGATGTCACCGACGAGGACCTCATCGAGGAGCAGGACGTCGTGGTAACGATCACGTCCGGCGGCTACGCCAAGCGCACGAAGTCCGAGCTCTACCGGTCACAGCGCCGGGGCGGCAAGGGTGTGAAGGGCGCGGCCCTGCGCCAGGACGATGTCGTCGAGCACATGTTCGTCAGCACCACCCACCACTGGATCCTGTTCTTCACGAACAAGGGCCGGGTCTATCGCGCCAAGGGCTACCAGCTACCGGACACCGGCCGAGACGCTCGCGGCCAGCATGTCGCGAACCTGCTGGCCTTCCAGCCCGACGAGACCATCGCCCAGGTGCTGGCGATTCCGGACTATGCGGCGGCCACGTCGCTGGTCCTCGCCACCCGAAAGGGCCTGGTCAAGAAGACGCGGCTGACGGAGTACGACTCGAACCGTCAGGGCGGCATCATCGCCATCAACCTCGCCGACGGTGACGAGGTAATAGCGGAGGGGCTCGT
>CAIVQM010000068.1 GCA_903908025.1 uncultured bacterium | reverse complement strand
TTCATCCCCGGCTTCCTCAAGGCGAAGACCGGCGCCCACGAGGTCATCGTCACGATCATGCTGAACTACATCGCCTACCGACTCGTCGACTTCCTGCTCAAGACCACCCTGTTCCAGCGTGAGGGTCGCAATGACCCCATCTCGAAGAACATCATGGATTCGGCGCAGATGCCGGCCCTGCTGAAGTGGCTCGACCCGGCCATGAAGGTCAACATCGGCCTCTTCCTGGCGCTGGCCGCGGCCGGTTTCGTGTGGTGGCTGCTCTTCCGCACCAACACCGGCTTCGAGTTCCGAGCCGTGGGCGCAAACCCCAGCGCTGCTCGCTACGCGGGCATGTCGGTGACCAAGGTCTACATCCTCGTCATGATGATCGCGGGCGGTCTGGCTGGCCTTGCCGGCACGGGGCAGATCCTCGGAGTCCTGGACCGGGCCAGTCCGGGGTTCAATGCCGGACTGGGCTTCGACGGGATCGCCGTGGCCCTGCTCGCCCGATCGAACCCCATCGGCGTGGTGCTGGCTGCTCTGCTCTTCGGCGGACTCAACGCCGGCGGCCAGTACATGCAGGCCAATGCCGACGTGGGCATCGACCTGATCTCCGTCATCCAGGCCCTCATCATCATCTTCGTGGCGGCACCGGCCCTCATCAGTGCCATCTACCGGGTCAAGTCGAACGCGTCCGCGACGCAGATCAGCCAGGGGTGGGGATCGTGAGCGAGACATACGATCGGCCGCAGGTCGAGCCATACGAAGCGAGCGCCAAGCGCACGAAGTCGCTGACCAAGGGGCAGATCACGCGCGCTCGCGTTACCGGCGTGGTGATGCTGGCCATGGCGGCAGTCGTCGTGGTGATCTTCCTGCCGAATGTCAGCGGCGAGGCGACGTTCGGTCTGAGCATGCCCTACGAGTCGATCCAACTGGATCCGCTCGTTGTCCCCGTTCAGCCGGCGTTGTGGTTCCTCGCGCTGGTGCTGGGCTTCCTCGGTGGCTCGCAGTTCGTGCGCGGGTTCCAGCGGAAGGCGACCCTGATCCTGGGCGGTGCCTTCGGCGTCTTCGTTCTGGCCATGATGGTCTGGGCCGCGGCGGGCCAGGAGTTCAACCTCGAGAGCATGCTCGTCGCGACGGTGGCTCGGTGCACGCCGATCGCCCTCGGCGCCCTCAGCGGCATCCTGTGCGAGCGATCAGGTGTCGTCAACATCGGTATCGAGGGCATGCTGCTCGGCGGCGCCTTCACCGGCGTCGTCATGGGCTCGCTGCTCGGTGGCTGGGTCGGCCTGCTGGCTGCGACGCTGACGGGTGGTCTGCTCGCGCTGCTGCTGGCCGTGCTGGCGGTCAACTTCCGCGTCGACCAGATCATCATCGGTTTCGTGATCAACATCCTCGTGCTCGGGCTGACGTCGTTCCTGACATCCCAGGTCCTGGTGAAGAGGCCGGAATGGAACGACGCACCGATCTTCCCGGCGGTCCCGATACCGGGGCTCTCGAATATCCCCATCATCGGACCGATGTTCTTCAACCAGACGATCATCGTGTACGCGATGTTCGTCCTCGTCGGCACCGTGACCTACGCCCTGTTCCGCACGCGCTGGGGTCTGCGTACCCGCTCGGTGGGGGAGAACCCGAAGGCGGCCGACAGCCTCGGCGTGAGCGTCTCCAAGGTTCGGTACCTCGCCGTCATCTATGGCGGCATGGTAGGCGGATTCGCGGGCGCCTGGTTCACCCTGGGCACGGTCGGGCGCTTCGACGAGGGGCTCACCGGCGGCCGCGGATTCATCGGTCTGGCGGCCATGATCTTCGGTGCCTGGAACCCGATCGGTGCGTTCGGGGCGGCCCTGATCTTCGGCTTCTCGGAGTCGCTGTCGGAGAAGTTCGCGCTCCTCGACGTGCCGATTCCGACGGAGTTCCTGGGCATGGCCCCGTATCTGGTGACGATCGTCGTCGTTGCGGGCCTCGTCGGACGGGCTCGCCCCCCGGCGGCCGACGGCCAGCCATACGAGAAGGAGTAGGGCATGTCACCGGTCGGCGACGATGGGATCGACTGGGCCGCGCTTGATGCTGCAGCGATCGCGATCATGCAGAAGGCGTATGCGCCCTATTCACGGTTCAAGGTTGGCGTAGCCGGCCTCGTCGACGACGGGCGCCTGGTCGTGGGTTGCAACGTCGAGAACGCTGCCTACGGTGTTGGTCTGTGCGCCGAGTGCGGCATGGTCTCCAACCTGCACGCGACCGGTGGCGGGAAGCTCGTCGCGGTCGCCTGTGTCGACCAGCATGGAGCGGCGCTGATGCCATGTGGACGTTGCCGGCAATTACTCTGGGAGAACGGCCGTCCCACCACATTGCTGAAGACTCCGGAGGGAATCCTGCCGATGAGCGCGATCCTTCCCCAGGCCTTCGGCCCCGACGACCTGATTGAGCGCGCTGAGGACAGGACTTTCCATGGTTGAGCCGTTCGCGGCTGTCGATGTCATCAAGGCCAAGCGTGATGGCCACGTCCTGACACCGGCACAGATCGATTGGGTTGTCGCGGCATACACGCGCGGGGTGGTGGCCGACGAGCAGATGGCTGCCCTGGCCATGGCCATCCTGCTCAACGGGATGACCGACGCTGAGATCGTCCGCTGGACGACGGCCATGATCGACACGGGCGAGCGCATGGACTTCAGCAGCCTGCCGCGGCCTACCGTCGACAAGCACTCCACGGGTGGTGTGGGCGACAAGATCACGCTGCCGCTGGTGCCGATCGTCGCCGCCTGCGGAGCGGCCGTGCCGCAGCTCAGTGGGCGCGGGCTTGGTCACACGGGTGGCACTCTCGACAAGCTCGAGTCGATCCCGGGTTGGCGTGCATCGCTGAGCAACGACGAGATGATGCAGGTTCTGCGCGATGTCGGGGGTGTGATCTGCGCGGCGGGCGAGGGTCTGGCGCCGGCTGACAAGAAGCTCTACGCCCTGCGTGATGTGACGGGCACCGTCGAGGCAATCCCGCTCATCGCCAGCAGCATCATGAGCAAGAAGATCGCCGAGGGAGCCGGTGGTCTGGTCCTTGATGTGAAGACGGGCTCGGGTGCGTTCATGCCTGACCCCCGGCAGGCGCGCCTGCTGGCGGAGACCATGGTCCGGCTGGGCAATGACGCCGGTGTCACGACGAGGGCGCTAATCACCGCGATGGACGTCCCGCTGGGGCTGGCCGTCGGCAATGCCGTCGAGGTCACGGAGTCGGTCGAGGTGCTCGCCGGTGGCGGCCCGGCTGATGTCGTCGAACTCACCCTTGTTCTGGCGCGGGAGATGCTCGACCTGGCCGGCATCGACATCGACCCGGCAACGGTCCTGGCGGACGGCCGGGCCATGGATGCGTGGCGCCGGATGATCCAGGCGCAGGGCGGCGATCCCGATGCTGCGCTCCCGACGGCCCGGGAGAGCGAGACCATCCGGGCGGATGTCGGCGGGGTGGTCACGCGAACGGACGCGCTGAGCATCGGTGTCGCTGCCTGGCGGCTGGGTGCTGGGCGGGCGCGCAAGGAGGATCCGGTGTCGGCAGGGGCAGGGATCATGATGCATGCCAAGCCGGGCGACGTCGTCGCTGCCGGGGATCCGCTCCTGACGCTGCTGACCGACGAGCCCCTGAGATTCGCTTTGGCGCGTGAGGCGCTGACCGGGGCCGTCATCGTCAGCCCGGTCGGCTCTAGGATTGATCGACTGCCCCTGGTCATCGACCGACTCACCTAGCGCCGAAGGAAGACAACGCCATGAGCGAGCATGTAGAGAAGGGCCATCCGCTGGGAGCGGTAATCATGGTCGCGATCATCTGCGGTCTGGTGACTTACGGCATCGGCCTGATGAACAACGGCGACACCACCTCGGCCGCAGCGGCCGGTGTTCTGCTGTTCGGTGCGGGGCTGTACGCCGTCTTCGGCCTGGCCAAAGCCTGATATTCGGATGGAACCCCTGCGGCTCGGGCTCCTGGGAGCCGCTCGTATCAGCGGCATCGCGATCATCGAGCCGGCGCACATCACCGGTGACCGGCTCGTCGCCGTTTCCGCACGTCATCGCACTCGGGCCGAAGCATTCGCCCTCGAGCATGGCATCGAGCGGGTGTTGGAGAGCTACCAGGCCGTGATCGAGGATCCCGAGGTCGAGGCGGTCTACAACCCGCTGGCAAACGGTCTGCACGGCCCTTGGAACCTCGCGGCGATCGCTGCCGGCAAGCACGTCCTCAGCGAGAAGCCATACGCGAGCAACGCTGCTGAGGCACGCGTCGTGCGCGATGCCGCTGCCGCTGCGGGAGTCCACTGCGTCGAGGCCTTCCACTACTGCTACCACCCGCTGATGCAGCGCATGATCGAGCTGGCGGGCGATGGCGAGATCGGTGAACTCACTCATATCGAGGCGCGCATGCTCATGCCGCCGCCGACCGCCGGGGATCCGCGATGGGAGGCCGCGCTTGCCGGTGGCGGCCTGATGGACGTGGGCTGCTACGCCGTGCATGCCATCCGCGACATGTCGGTTTTCGCCGGCGGCGAGCCGACGATCGTGCGTGCGGCAGGTGGGGAGATCCCTGAGCATCCGGGGGTGGATGCCTGGCTGAACGCCGACCTGGTGTACCCGAACGGCTTGAGCGCAACCCTCGAGTCGAGCATGACCCATGGTGTTCTCGACTTCTCGCTGCGCCTCGTCGGGTCCAAGGGTGAGGCGTATGCCCCGGCCTTCCTGCAGCCGCACCTCGACGACCGCATCATCATCACGGTCGGCACCAAGCAGCGGGTAGAGCAGATGGGCGCCCGCACGAGCTACACGTACCAGCTGGAGGCATTCGGGAGGCTGATCCGCGATGGCGAGCCGATGGCCACCGACGCCGACGATGCCGTCATCACGATGCAGATGATCGACGACCTGTATTCCGCGGCGGGAATGGCACCTCGTAGCGCCATGAACCTCAACCAGCCTGGAGGCTGACATGCCTGAGTTCGTCCCAGCGCCCGCAATGATTCCCGTGCCCGGCGGCAAGATCATCGAGGAGTATGTCGGCAACGCATCCAGCGGCGACGACCACATCTCCATCGCGCAGATGCTCGCACCTGCCGGCTGGGATGAGCCGGCGCAGCAGCCGGAGTTCGACGAGTACACCGTCGTGCTGGAAGGCGCCATCGATGTCGAGCACGACGACGGCGTCACGCATGTCCGGGCCGGACAGGCCGTCATCACGCGTGCCGGCGAGCGGGTGCGTTACACGACCAAGGATGGGGCGCGCTATATCGCCGTCTGCATGCCGGCGTTCCACGGGAACCTCGTCCATCGCGATGACGACGACGAGTACGACCGCCCTCCCGAGGAGTAGCTCCGCCTGCGAGTTGCCTGCCTAAGGGATCGCATTGCCTCGGCTGCGCGCCAGGAACACCCCGAAGCCGATATCCGTCGAGACCTCGGTCCCGTAGTACATCAGCCACTTTGCCTTGCCGGCAGCGATGATGTCGGCATCGGCGGCGCCCGCGATCACCAGTTTCTCCTTGCTGAACGAGATCCCGTTGCGGCTTGTCGAGACGAACAGTCCGTAGCTGGAACCGCGGTCGGCTGCGTAGTAGATCGCGATCTTCCCGGCCTTGTCGATCAGGGCGAACGGATGGGAGCCCTCGGTTGTAAGGGTCGGGCCCATCGTCCAGTGCAGCATGTCGGTGCTTGTTGCCGTGCGCATGATTCGCGTGGTGCGCTCGCCGGGCTTCTCCAGGTTGGAGAAGTAGGCGCGGTACTGCCCCTTCTGCTTCACAAGGGACAGCGTGCCGGGTTCGAAGCCGGCCTGGGCCGTGGTGATGACCGGCCCCTCATCGGTGAAGGTCAGGCCCTCGTCGGCACTGACCGCCGCGTTGATGTTCCCGCCGGCGGCGTAGAACAGGCGGACCGTCTTCGCGTCCACCCGGACTATGCGGGGTTGGCCGCCCATCGTCCAGGGGATTGGGATCGAGGTGTCGACGACGAATGTGGTGCCCGCAGCGTTGGTTGATGTGGCGCTGCGGATACCCACGGGGTTCACCCAGGAGAAGACCCGGATCCGGCCGTTTGCCAGACGCAGCGCGGACGGGTCGGCCACCTGCCTGCCGGACGAGCCGAATGTGGTCTGCGTCAGGACCGGTCCGACCGTCGTGAAGTTGTGCAGGGAGGCGACGCTCGAAGTTCCGGCGCCCGCGCCGCTAGGACCGCCCGTGCCGGGCTGCTTGGAACTGGGCTGCCAGGTGCCCCCGACGCACTCGATTGAGCCGGCGCCGAGGGCGACGACCTGCCCTGCGGTGGAACACGGGTCACCAGGCAGGTTCGCGGCCTGTGCCGCGGGGTTGAGGCACGCGGCAAAGGCGATGACGACAGCGGCAGCAGACAGACCACGGGTCAGGTTCATGGGGGAAAAAGTAGGGGATCGTGGCCGGTGAAGCCGGATTATCCGGAGCCCTCGCTAGCTGGCGATGCTGAGGGCCGCGACCCCGACCACCAGGATCGCCACACCGGTGATCTGCAGCCGGCCGAGCTTCTCGCGGAACAGCACGTACGCCATGACGGCGGCGATCGGTGCGAACTGGGATGCCAGCACGGAGGTGATGGCCACCTCGTACTGGGCACCGATGGCGAAGCAGACGAAGCCGATCACCTCGGCCAGGCCCATGCCGATGACGAGAGGGACAGTGGCCCGAGTGATGCGCAGGTTGCGGGTCAGGGCCAGCGGGATCGTGAGAGCGACGACCCCCACGAGCCGGGCGGGCAGCAGCACCCAGGCGATGGGCAGGTCGCCGCTTAGGTGACCGGTCGTGAACAGGGAGATGCCGAAGACCACGGCGCCGGCGGTGGCGAGGATGACAGCGAGGACGGGTCGCTCGTGATCGAGGGGTTCGGGGTCAGGGGCCATCGCGGAGATGACGATTCCGACGACGATCACGAACAGCAGGAACGCGACGATCGGGGCGATGCTCTCGCCCAGCATCGCCGCGATCACGGCGGAGATGGCGCCCTCGGTGGCCAGGATCGGGGTGATGACACCGACTTTGCCGACCCGGAAGGCGAGCCCGGCGAGAACCAGACCCGTTACGTTCCCCAGGCCTGTGGCGGCCATCCAGTCGATGTTCTCGCCTAGCGCAGCAGGGACTCCGGAGAGGAACATGAAGGGGATGGTGACGAGCAGCCCGATCAGCATGGCCCAGGCCACCCCGGACCAGGAGCCGATGATCTTGGCTGAGCGTGAGTTGCACAGGGCGCTGGTCGCGAAGAAGACGGCGGTCAGGAGGCCGAAAACGAGGCTGGTCACATGCGATCGTACTGAGGTGGCGGGGAAGGGGGAGGAGGGGCGCTCCGGGCCGGTAGGTTCGGGGGATGGTTTCCGATGCTGGCTCGTACGCCCCCGTCCCGTCCGACCTCGTCAGGCGCGCACCCAAGGTCCTCCTGCACGACCATCTCGACGGTGGGCTTCGGCCGGAGACGATCATCGACCTCGCGCGCACCGATGGCTATGACGGCCTGCCCAGCACCGATCCCGAGGAGCTGCGGACCTGGTTCGTCGAGGCAGCGTCGTCCGGGTCCCTCGAGCGGTACCTGGAGACCTTCGCCCACACGGTGGCCGTGACTCAGACGGCCGATGCCCTGCGCCGGGTGGCGAGGGAGGCGGCCGAGGATCTGGCTGCCGACGGCGTGGTCTACGCCGAGGTGCGCTTCGCACCGGAACTGCACATCGAGAAGGGCCTCGACGAGCACCAGATCGTCGAGGAGGTGCTCGCGGGCTTCGCGGAGGGCCAGCGGATGGCCGAGGCGGCCGGCAACCCCATCCGCATCGGCGTCCTGCTCACGGCCATCCGCACGGCCACGCACTCCCGGCGCATCGCCGAGCTCGCCGTCGAGTATCGCGATCAGGGAGTCGTGGGCTTCGACATTGCCGGGGCCGAGGCCGGCTTCCCGCCCACGCGGCACCTTGACGCGTTCGAGTACCTACGCCGTGAGAACGCGCACTTCACCATTCACGCGGGCGAGGCCTTCGGGCTGCCGAGCATCTGGGAGGCGCTCCAGTGGTGTGGCGCCGACCGACTGGGCCACGGCGTTCGCATCGTCGATGACATCGAGATCGCGCCGGATGGTGAGCCGATCCTGGGCCGGCTGGCGGCCTACGTGCGCGACTGCCGGATCCCACTAGAGATGTGCCCGTCATCCAATGTGCAGACGGGCGCAGCCGAGAGCATCGATCACCACCCCATCGGACTGCTGCGTCGGTTGGGCTTCCGCGTCACCGTCAACACGGACAACCGGTTGATGTCCGACACCTCGATGACCCACGAGATGGAACTACTGAGCGAGGCCTTCGGCTATGGGCTCGACGACCTTCAGTGGTTCGCCGTGAATGCCATGAAGAGCGCGTTCGTGCCGTTCGACGAGCGGCTGGCGATCATCAATGGGCGCATCAAGCCGGAGTACGATTCACTGAGGGCTGTTCTGGCCGAGCGACTCACGGAAAGGGCCTGATATGGCCATCCTCGAAGCCGTCGAGACCGGGCATGAGCGGGTGTCCTACCTTCGGAACGAACTTGATCATGTGCGCGAGGCTCTCGATCGCACGGATGCCGTGCTGACGGTCACCGACGATGTTCTCGTCAAGGCGGAGTCGGCGATCGTGACGACCCGCCGAGTGGCCCCGTACGTAGCCGCTGGCATCGGGGTGGCTCTCGCGCTCACCGTGGTGGCGATTGTGGTGTGGCGACGCCGTCAGCGCGACGAGTTCGCCGACTGACCTGACGGGAACCGGAACTCCGGCTCAGGAGCTGGGGGGAGCAGGACCGTCTGTGACTCGATGACCGTGCTGAAGCCCTGCTCCTCGTAGGTGCGTTGTGCCGGATTGCCGGCCGTGACGGCGAGGCCCAGGGACACCAGCCCGTCCTCGGCCAGAAGGACTTTCGCGCGGCTGATCAGCATGGCTCCGACACCCGTGCCGCGCAGGCTCGGGTCCCGCCAGATGTCAGCGATCCATGGTCCGCCCCGTGGCGGATCCTGCGTGCGGACGTTGATCATGATTCCGGCGACCGGTGTGCCGGCTTCGTCGACGAGCAGTGTCGTCGAACGGTGCATGGGCCCCAGTTCCGAACCGTCTACCAGGCGCATGAGGAATGCGATGGCCGTCGCATCGTCGCCGTCGAAGTGGTCGGGATGGTCGGGCGGGAAGGCGGCACGCCAACTCGGCAGGATCGCGGCCCACGCGGGACCCGCGGGGGAATCCGGCAGATCCGTGCACGTGAATCGCTCGTCGATGTCGACCGGCGGTGCACTGACGCGGAGGTCGCACTGCATCACGATCGCGTGGCGCTTCGGACGAGCGCCCGCCCGCACGAGCGCGGCCGCGAGGATGGTGTCCTCGGTCGCCAGCAGCCAGTCCGGCAACTGCCCGATTGCGGCGTGCGCCGCGTCGGTCGCGGTTCGGCCCCGGACGACGCACGCGAGATCGGCGATGGGTGTGCCATCACGAAGCTCAGAGGCGTACCTCAGCACGGGCCCGTCGACGTCGGATAGTGCGTTCCAAGCGACGATGTGTCACACCCCCATGGGGTGCCACACCGTCTTCGTCTCGACGAAGTCGCGGATGCGGGACAGCCCCGGATCGGCAGACCAGTTCGGATCCCGATCGGGACGGCGGACGCGCTTGACGGTGCCGGCGGCATCGCGCTCGAGACTCACGGCCAGGTCAGCGTCGGTGATGCCCGCGAGATCGATGGCGTTGACATCGGCATGCGTCGCGAGCCACGGCATCATCTCGGCAGGATCACCGGTCAGCACGTTGATGACTCCGCCGGGCACGTCGCTCGTCGCGAGCACCTCGGTGAGGGTGATGGCCGGCAGTGGCCGAGCCGTGCTCGCGATCACGATGACGGCATTCCCGCTGACCACAGCTGGCGCGATGACGCTGATGAGTCCGAGCAGGCTCGAGTCCTGCGGAGCAACGGCGACCACTACGCCCGTGGGCTCAGGCACCGAGAAGTTGAAGTACGGCCCCGCGACGGGGTTCGCTGAGCCCAGCACCTGTGCGAGCTTGTCGGCCCAGCCCGCATACCAGACCCATCGGTCGATGGCGGCGTCAACCTGATCAGCTGCCGCCGCGGCGGATCCGCCCTCGGCGGCGAGGACATCGGCAACGAACTGATCGCGGCGGCCCTCCATCACCTCGGCGATCCGGTAGAGGACCTGACACCGGTTGTATGCCGTGGCTGCGTTCCAGGCGCCGAAGCCCTTGCGGGCCGCGAGCACGGCGTCGCGGGCGTCCTTGCGCGATGCCTTGGCGGCATTGGCGAGGAACGTGCCGTCTGCCGCGGTCACCTCATAGGTGCGGCCGGACTCGCTGCGGGGGAAGGCTCCGCCGACGAAGAGCTTGTAGGTCTTGCGGACATCGAGTCGACCCGTGGGGTTCTCGGTCATCGAGTCACCTCCTTGGTGAGGTACGCGCCTAGGCCCTGGATGCCGCCTTCGCGGCCGAACCCGGACTCCTTGTAACCGCCGAACGGGCTGGTCGGATCGAAGCGGTTGAAGGTGTTCGCCCAGATGACGCCCGCCCGGAGGCGCTCGGCCATCCAGAGGATCCGACTGCCCTTCTCGGTCCAGATACCTGCGGAGAGCCCGTACGGGGTGTTGTTGGCCTTCTCGATGGCCTCGTCCGGCGTGCGGAAGGTGAGGACGGAGAGCACGGGGCCGAAGATCTCCTCGCGGGCGATCCGGTGAGCCTGGGTGACGCCGGTGAAGACCGTCGGCGGGAACCACCAGCCGCGCTCGGGGATGTCGCACGGCGCGCTCCAGCGCTCGGCGCCCTCGGCTTCCCCGCTGCTCACGAGGGCGGCAATGCGGGCGAGCTGCTCCGAAGAGTTGATGGCACCGATATCGGTGTTCTTGTCGAGGGGGTCGCCGAGACGGAGAGTGCCCAGACGCCGCTTGAGCGCGTCGACGATCTCATCCGCGATCGACTCCTGCACGAGGAGTCGTGACCCGGCGCAGCAGACGTGCCCCTGATTGAAGTAGATGCCATTGACGACACCCTCGACGGCCTCGTCGATCGGGGCATCGTCGAAGACGATGTTCGCGGCCTTCCCGCCGAGCTCGAGTGTGAGCCGTTTGCTGCTGCCGGCGAGGGACCGCAGGATCGTCTTGCCTACCTCGGTGGATCCGGTGAAGGCAACCTTGTCCACGCCCGGGTGCTCGACGAGCAGCCGGCCCGTCTCGCCTGCGCCGGTGATGATGTTGACGACGCCGGGAGGCAGGTCGGCCTGCTGGCAGATTTCGGCGAAGAGCAGAGCTGTCAGGGGTGTGGTCTCGGCGGGCTTGAGCACCACGGTGTTTCCGCAGGCGAGCGCCGGCGCGATCTTCCAGGCCAGCATGAGCAGCGGGAAGTTCCAGGGGATCACCTGAGCGGCCACACCGAGGGGCTGCGGGTCAGGGCCGTGGCCGGCATGGCCGAGCTTGTCGGCCCAGCCTGCGTGGTAGAAGAAGTGGGCTGCGACCAGCGGTAGGTCGACATCACGCGACTCGCGGATCGGCTTGCCGTTGTCGAGCGACTCCAGCACGGCCAGTTCGCGGGAGCGCTCCTGAATGAGTCGCGCGATCCGGAACAGGTACTTGGCTCGATCGCGTCCGGGCATCCGGCCCCAGACCTCCTCGTATGCCCGACGGGCCGCGCGCACGGCGCGGTCGACATCGTCGGCACCGGCTTCAGCGACCTCAGACAGCACTTCCTCGGTGGCCGGGTTGATCGTCGGGAAGGTCGCGCCGGATGATGACTCGACGAAGCTGCCATCGATGAAGAGCCCATAGCGCGCGGCGATGTTCACCACGCTTCTGGACTCGGGCGCGGGCGCGTACTCGAAGGTCACTGCTTCTCCCTCAGTCGATCGTGACGTAGTCAGGACCGGAGTAGTGCCCGGTGGCGAGGCGCTGCCGCTGCAGCAGCAGGTCGTTCAGGAGGGTTGATGCCCCGAAGCGGAAGAGGTCAGGGGTCAGCCAGGGGTCGCCGGCTGTCTCCTTGACGAGCACGAGGTACTTGATGGCATCCTTGCTCGTGCGAATCCCACCGGCGGCCTTCACACCGATCCTCCGACCGGTCGCCGCCTCGAAGTCGCGCACTGCCTCGAGCATTACCAAGGTCACGGGTGGCGTGGCTGCCGGGGTGACCTTGCCGGTGGAGGTCTTGATGAAGTCGGCGCCAGCGAGCATGGCCAGCCACGATGCGCGGCGCACGTTGTCGAGGGTGCGCAGTTCGCCGGTCTCGAGAATCACCTTGAGATGGGCGTGGCCGCACGCCTGCTTGACGGCGACGATCTCGTCGAAGACACGCGCATACTCACCGCTGAGGAAAGCACCGCGGTCGATGACCATGTCTATCTCGTCGGCACCGGCGGCGACGGCCTCCTTGGTGTCGATCAGCTTGACGTCGAGGCTGGCCCGTCCGGACGGGAAGGCCGTGGCGACGGCAGCGACATGCAGCCCGTCACCGACGGCCTCGCGCGCCACGCCGGCAAGGTCGCCGTAGACACACACCGCGGCAACGCTGGGGGCGGTGGCATCCGTGGGGTCGGGGCGCAGGGCCTTGGCGCACAGGGCACGCACTTTGCCGACGGTGTCCATGCCCTCGAGGGTGGTGAGATCGACCATGCTGATGGCCGTGTCGATGGCCCAGGCCTTCGTGTCGTTCTTGATCGAGCGGGTGCCGAGCATGGCCGCGCGCGACACAGCACCTACCTCGTCCACGCCGGGCAATCCGAGCAGGAACGCCCGCAGCGATGCGGGGCTCGAATCGGGAAGGGCGTGGGGGAGGCTCACCTGCCTACTGTAGCCAGCGCTCGACATCGGCGCGGATGGCTTCGAGCTCCTGGTCGGCCAACTGGCGCGCCCCGGCCACATCGCCGCCCGCAACCGGTACGACGCTCTGCAGGTAGCACTTGATCTTCGGCTCGGTGCCGCTCGGTCGGATGATCACCCGAGCCCCGGACGCCAGAGTGAACCGCAGGCCGTCGGTGGGGGGGAGCTCGGCTGAGCCCAGTGAGAGGTCGTCGAAGGCTGCGACCGGCGTACCGCCGATGATCGTCGGTGTTTCGGTGCGCAGCGACGACATGATCTCGTCGAGCCGGGCGAGGTCAGCGACACGGGCGGACACCTGGGCGGTGGCGTGCACGCCGTACTCGCTGGCCAGATCGTCGAGGACCCCGAGCAGGGTGGTTCCCCAGGCCTGAACGCGCGAGGCCATCTCGATGACCATGAGGGCGGCGCTCAGACCGTCCTTGTCCCTGACGGCCTTTGGATCGACGCAGTAGCCGAGCGCCTCCTCGTAGCCGTAGATCAGGTC
>CAIVQM010000067.1 GCA_903908025.1 uncultured bacterium | reverse complement strand
TTCTGCTGATTGCCGCCCGACA
Organism: uncultured bacterium; assembly: GCA_903908025.1. Taxonomy (GTDB): domain Bacteria; phylum Actinomycetota; class Actinomycetes; order S36-B12; family S36-B12; genus UBA10649. Next base: position 3,229 of record CAIVQM010000067.1, on the reverse strand, counting down.
GACGGCGCACTGGCTCGTCCACGCCCTTTGTCTTGATACTGAGGGCGTCGATCATCTGGCGGGCCACACTGCGGGGACGGCGCTCCGAGATGATGGGGGCCGGTGGGCGCGATCGCATCGATGCCCAGTTCCCCAGCGAGATGTTGTTGGCGATGGTGTCCTCCATAAGGAGGCCTTGCGATCGCCGCTCCTCGGGGACAAGGGCGATCCCCGCCTCGACGGCTGCCGGGATGCTCCTAGGCCGGTGTTCGCGTCCCTCGAGCTGCATCGTCCCGGCTACGAGTTTCGACTCTCCGAACACGAGTTTGAACACCTCGGTGCGTCCGGCGCCGACGAGGCCCGCGAGCCCGACAATCTCGCCCTCATGGCAGTCAAAGGAGACGTCCTTCACGCGTTGGCCATCCGAGAGGTGACTCGCGGCAAAGAGCACGTGACTGCTGGTCGCGCCCGCCGACACTGCAGACTCACGCTGATGGAGGCTGGCCTCGCTCCCGGTGATCCCGTGGAGCAGGTCGTCGCGCGTGTAGTGGTCGCGCTCGAAGCGGCCGACGACGCGGCCATCGCGGAACACGGTTACGCGATCGCAGAGTTCCTCGATCTCAGCGAGGCGGTGGCTAACGTAGGCGACGGTCACCCCGTCACGTGCTAGTTCACGAACAACCTGGAATAGTCGCTGGCACTCGAAATCCGAAAGCGAGGCTGTTGGCTCGTCCATCGAGATGAAGCGCATGTCGTGCGCGAGGGCATGCCCGATGGCGACGAGGCCGCGCTCGGCTGGACTCAGTTCGCGAACCGGCTTGCGAAGGTCAAACGTGATCCCGACGCGATCGGCAGCAGTGCGCGCGATGCGGTCCCGGCTCGTCCTGTCGATGAAGCCCGATTTGGAGACGGCCCGCAAGCCAAGTGTGATGTTGTCAACCGCCGAGAACCCCGGGACGAGCGACAGTTCTTGGGGAATGAACGAGAACCCGAGCCTCGACGCGGTTGACGGGTCCCGGATCTCCGTTTCGACGCCGTCGACGAGGATCGCGCCACTTGTCGGGGCGATGATCCCGCCAATGATGTTGAGAAGGGTGGACTTGCCGGCACCATTGGGCCCGACAAGGCCGTGCACCTCTCCCCGGCGGAGAGTGAGCGACACGTCCGTGAGAGCCTGTAGCGCCCCAAACGAGCGGCAGACGTCGCGAGCCTCAACCAGGGGCGCTGTTGAAGCGACCTGTGACCCATGAGGTCGCTGCGATGTGGGTTCGTTCAGGTTCACGGCATCCCTGCTTCAGCCACTATCTGGCAGGCGGATGGGGATCGATTGCGGGTTCGACCCGGCCGGCTGTGGCCGCCCGGGTCGAGTGTCTCACGAGAGGTGGGACGAGGATCTACCCGTTGCCGAGGGCCTCGGGATGATCCTTGACGAACTGGTCGACGTTGGTCTTGTCGAGGATGAGCGTCGGCGCATCCACGCCCTTGGGGGTCGTGTCGCCGTTCAGGTAGTCCTGCACCATCTGGGCGCCCGTGTTGCCAACCTCGGTTGCGTTGAGGTAGGCATCTGCGGCGATCTGGCCCGACTGGATAGCGGGCATGATGGTCTTGTTGAAGTCCCAGGTGAAGATCGAGACGTCCGTCCGGCCAACCTGGTTCAGAGCCGCTCCGGCGCCCGACGTCGGGTCGGCGAAGCAGGCCCAGATCGCGTACTTGCCGGCCTCAACGGGATGCGCAGCCAGCCAGGCGGCTGTTGCGCTCTGGGCGTCGACGACCTGTCCCGGGATCGGGAACTCGTGCTTGCTGACCTTGACACTCGGGGCCTGTGCGGCGAGCAGCTGGGTTCGGTACTCAGCGCGCAGCCGGCACGGGGTGCCGGGGGAGTAGTCGAGAGCCAGAATGTCGGTGATCTTGTTGTCGACCACGTACTTGATGAAGACGTCGTTGACGGGCTTCGCCGAGACGAATGACACAGCGCCGGCCATGCCGTCCAGCAGCGGCGTGCCGAGGTAGAACACCGGGATGTTGGCGTCCTTCGCGCCGGCATTGCACTGGGCCATCTGGTCCTGCGCAAAGACGGTCACGATGATCGCGTCAACCTTGGCGGTGACGTACTGCGTGCAGATCGTGTTGGCCTGACCCGCATCGCCCTTCGGGTCCTGCATCAGGGTCTTGTTGCCGAGCGTCTCGAGCTTGGCCTTGGTGCTGTTGGCGAAGATCGCATCGATCGGCGACGTGCTGTCAAACGCAACGATGCCGACGGTGAAGCTCTTCGGCGCGGTGGACGCCGGGGCGACCGTGGCCGGGGCCGCGGTGGCCGGGGCCGCTGAAGCTGCCGGGGTGGCTGTCGCGCCGCCACAGGCTGACAGCAGGATTGCGCTAGCCGCCACGAGTCCGACGACGCGCGTGCGAGCCTGAGTGAATGCCATGTAGTCCTCCATTTTCGCTGACTGGGTATGTGCGGCGGGGTGTCCCGCCTCCTTACGAGTGCTGGGGCGCAAACTGCACCTTGCCGGCAACTCGGTTGTGGTGCGCCTGGAAGGCCTCGGCGTGCGCGTCAAGCGGGTATGACTTGATCCCCAACCGATCAAGTCCCAGCTCCGGCAGCAGTTCCACGGCGCGGTGATGCGTGTACGGGTTGATGACGGTCCCCAGAATGGTGAGTTCTTTGGCGAACACCTCCTGAGGCCTGATGACCGCAGTGGCGTCGGGGTTCGCCACGCCGAAGACCAGGATGGTTCCGCCGCGCGCGGCCAGCGGGATCGCCGACTCCAGGACGCGGGGAGATCCGACGGCCTCAATCACTGCGTCGAACCCTGCGCCACCGACCAGGCGCTGGGCGTCTTCCACCCACCCGGCAGAGGTCGGGTCGACCGTCCCGTGCGCCCCGAAGGCGATCGCCGTTGCGCGGCGGGCCGCGTCCGGCTCCACGACCACGATTGGCACCAAACCGGCCAGCCTGCACAGCGTCACGAGAATGAGCCCGGCGGGTCCGGCGCCGAAGATGACAACAGAGGTTCCCGACCGAGCCCCGAGGCGATCCATCGCGTGGACCACGCAGGACAGCGGTTCTGCTAGGGCACCAACCTTCGGATCCATGCCATCAGGAAGCCGATACGCAATTCGCTCAGGGATGATCTGGAATTCAGCCATGCCACCATCGAGATGGACCCCGAATGCCTCCTTGTTGAGGCAGAGGTGCTCTCGGCCCAGCCGGCAGTAGCGGCAGACGCCGCAGAAGCGATGCCGCTCC
>CAIVQM010000066.1 GCA_903908025.1 uncultured bacterium | reverse complement strand
CCTTCTTCACCGGAGCGGCCTTCTTCACCGGAGCGGCCTTCTTCACCGGAGCGGCCTTCTTCACCGGAGCGGCCTTCTTGGTTGGCTTGCCCGGGAGGCCGAGGCGCTTGGCGATCTCCTCGACACGGGTCTCGATCTCATCCAGTCGACCGGCGACACGACTGAGCTGCTTATTGATCTCCGCTTGCACGGTGGCGACGAGCTGCTCGCTGGCCTCGCGACCACGATCCACCACCTGGCGCACCAGCTCCTCGCTGTCCTTGCGACGGGCCTGGCCCGCTTTCACGAACTCCTTGACGAGCTTCTCGGCTTGTTCCTGCGAGGTCTCGGTGAACAACACACCGGCGTCGAGCAGTCGCTTGAGGAGAGGAGATGCAGACATGACCCCAGTGTACTCACACGAAAAACCCGCGGGTCACCACAGCCTCGGCAAACGCAGCCAGGTCGTCGCACGCGAGATCCGGGGTCGGCTCCACCACCGTGCCGGATGGCGTCACCCCGCTCCACACATGGGCGTACCGGCAACCGAGGGTTCGTGCGAACAGACCGTCGGTGCTCGGCCGGTCCCCCACCATCACTGCGCGCCTCGCGGCCTCGTCACCGATGACGCGTCGCACCAGGTCGGCCATCGGTCGGTGCGGTTTGCCGGCCACCATCGGCTGCACCCCCGCAGCGGTCGAGATGGCAGCGAGGATCGACCCGCCACCGGGAACCGGACCATCGGGCGTCGGGTAGGTGGCGTCGCCGTTCGAGCCCACCAATCGGGCCCCGAGTCGAACTGCCTTGGCCGCCCGCGCCATCACCGAATAGTCGAACCACCGATGCATGCCTACAACGACCACGTCGACCAGTGCTCCGCCGTCCACAGCCTGGTTGCTGATGCACTCCACCCCACGTTCGGCCAGTGCCTGCACAATGCCGTCACCGCCACAGACGAGCGCCCGTTCACCGGGCTGCACGAGGAGTGCCGCGGCCTGCGCTGATGTCAGCACATCACCTTGCGCAGGGATCCCGATTCGTGCGAGCGCCGCTTCCTGTTCCTCCACTAACGCGGCCGAGTTGTTGGTCACGAACAACACGCGATGACCTGCGGCCCGCAGACGAGCAATCGCCGCCACCGAGCCAGGAATCGGCTGATGGGCCAGCCACACCACCCCGTCGAGGTCGCTGAGAACGACGAACGGCGAACCGATAGACGAGAGATTGGCACTCATGGTCTGGCCATGTTGGCACGAGAGATGCCAACCTGTGCAGGTGCCTCGTTTCGAACCCTTCGCCGCTCTGCGGTACACCTCCACTCTGTCGCTCGATGATGTCGCCGCACCTCCGTACGATGTGCTCTCCGACGCTGACGTCGACATGCTCGTTGCTCGCCATCCGCGCAACATCGTCGTCGTCGATGTCCCTCGTGGAGTCGACGGCGACGACCGCTATGGGAAGGCTGCCGCAGTGCTCGCCGAATGGGTTCAGGACGGAACGCTCGTTCGCGACGACGGTCCGACATTTACCCTGTACCGCATGCGGTTCGTCGATGAGGCCGGCGAGATTCGTGAGACCGTGGGCGTGCTCGGCGCGCTCGAGGTCGTCGACGAGGGAGCCGATGGTGTGCTGCCTCATGAGCGCACCACGCCGAAGGCCAAGACCGACCGACTCGACCTCACGCGCAGCACGAACACCAACCTCTCCCCCGTGTGGGGTCTGTCGCTGACCGCCGGACTCACCGAACTGCTGCGCGAGCCAGCGGAGATCGTGGGCGTGTGCCACGACGAGCAAGGTGTGGTGCACACCGTCGAGCGCGTCACCGATCCGCAGCGAGTGGCTGCCATCCAGTCCGCGGTCGGGGCCAACCCGGTGCTCATCGCCGATGGCCATCACCGGTACGCGATCAGTCGTACGTTCCGTGACGAGGTACGCACCACACGCGGTGCGGGAACCGCTGCCGAGCTGACGCTGACGTACGTCGCTGAGCTGGTGGAGGATCAGCTCAGCATCGACGCGATCCATCGCCTCTACCCCGGCATTTCCGCGGAAGTGCTGACCGGCTGGCTCAGCCCCTATTTCGAAGTCACCGAGGCCGGGCCGGTCGCGCCTGGGTTCGCCTCGGAGGTGACGCACCGCGGCGCGTTGTGCCTGGTGCGCCCTGATGGCACCGGTGCGTGGCTGACCCCCAAGCCCGCCGCATTCGCAGACGTTCGAGCACTCGACGGCGCATACCTCGAGTATGCGCTGCGCGACCACGACCCCGATGTTGCGTACCAGCACGGCGTGCAGCACGTAGTCGATCGGGTCGCGGCCGGCGACGCCGGTGTGGGCGTCCTCATCCGACCGACGAGCATCATCGAGATCCGTCGCACCGCTGACGAGCGGTTGCTGATGCCACCCAAGAGCACGTTCTTCACACCCAAGCTGCGCACCGGGCTGGTACTGCGCCCGCTCGACTGACGCGCCGAGGCCCACCCCACGTGGGATGGGCCTCGTTCGGGACTTCTACAGCAGCGACTCAGGTGCGAGACGCCTGGAAAATACCTTCGATCGCCGCGTCGAGGATCGCATTGAACTCGGCATCGGTCTGCTTGTCGGAGAGGCCCTCGGTGAGCGCCCGCGAGAAGCTGGCGATCATTCCATTGTTTCGGGCCAACTTCGCGTTGGCATCGTCGCGGGTGTAGCCACCCGACAACGCCACGACTCGCATCACCGACGGGTGCTCGACCAGTTCGCGATAGAAGTTGTCGACGTTCGGCAGCGTGAGCTTCAGCATGACCTGCTGACCGGCGGGTACGGAACCGAGATGCTGCAGGATCGCAGCCTTCAGCAGCGCTTCGGCCGCTTGCTTCTCAGGGCTGTTGATGTCGACCTCAGGTTCGATGATCGGCACCAGACCACCGGCAAGAATCTGATTGCCGACCGCGAACTGCTGCGCAACGACCGCTTCCACGCCTGTGGCATTGGCCAGCTTGATGACCGAACGCATCTTCGTGCCGAACACACCCTTGGCGACGGCATGAGTAACCAGTGCGTCCAGCTCGGGCATCGCCTTCATCAGCTGGGCACCGTCGGCGTCGTCGGCCAGGCCCTTGTCGACCTTGAGGAAGGGGACCACACCCTTCTTCGCCCACAGGAACTCAGCGCTGCCGAGACCCTCAATGTCGCGATCCATCGTGCCTTCGAAAAGAATCGCACCCAGTACGCGGGAACCGCTGAACACCGGGCTGGTGATCATGCGCGAACGCATCTCGTGGATCAGGTCGAACATCTGCTCATCGCCGGAGTACTCGGACTCCTCGATCCCATACAGCCGGAGTGCCTTGGGGGTACTGCCGCCGCTCTGGTCAAGAGCTGCGATGAAGCCCTCACCGTGCCGGACACGCTCGAGTTGCTCTTGGTTCATGACGTCAGTCCTCCGCGACCGTGCTAGGCCGGCGACCCACACAGAGCCGCCCGATCACACGGAGCGTAGTGCGCCATCCGACTGCGAACCCAGCCTGCTGGCGGCACGCTGCAGGAGTCGCTGCACCTGACGACGATGAGCAGCGGCCACGATCTGTGTCGCCACCACTTCAGTCCGGCTCTGAGTGACCCCGCCGGAGCGAAAGAAGCGACGACGCACGGTACCCAGCACGCACACTTCGTCTCCAGGCCCCCATACCACTTCCTTCGGCGGATCGAACCACGCCACCGGCACCGAAGCGGTGCCGGTGTCGACCACCGTAGTCAGCTCCAGCGACACCACCACCGACCCGGACGCCAGCGATCGAAGCACCGGAGCGCTACTGAGCACACCTTGCAGAATGACGACGTTCATATGTTCCTCCAGCAGACGCGGCCTGCGAGCGCAGACCTGCAATGCATCAGTCGGGGGAAGTGAGGCCGAACATACGCCCGGGGTGTGACAAGGTCAGCGCCCCAGAGAGCGCAGTCGGTCTGCAGCGTCAGCGAACTCGGAGTCGTGCTCGAGCACCATCGAGAAGAAGCGGCGGGCCTTGATCACGTCGCCTGACCGGTCGTACAGATCAGCCACCACGTACCACTGCCGCAGATGGTGGTCGCGAACCTTCTTGGGAACTTCGGCAGCTTTCGCCATCAGCTTCAACGCGCCGGCGAGGTCGCCTTGGTCGGACAACGCCCCGGCCGCAACAATGCGACCTTCCGACAACAACGCTGGCGACGGCGAGGCGTCACGAAGCTCCACCCACAGCGCCTCCACATCGCGATAGCGCTTCATGGCCCGGTAACAGTCCGCAAGCACAGCGTGATGATTGGTGGTCTTGTCGAGTTGACGGGCTACTTCGAGCTCGGCCGCGGCCTTGCGCCACTGACCAAGCCGATACAGAGCAAGCCCGGCAATCTCGTGCCCAAAGGCCATGTCCGGAAGATCGCGGATCACCGGCTGCACCATGCGCCGGGCATCGGCGTAGCGCCCACGATCGAGGGCATCGGCTGCAGACGTGAGACGCTCTTGATAGCGGATCGTACGACCGGCGGGGGCCACCCGCTGCAGCTCCTCCGACACCTCGGGAGCCAGCTCGGGATCCTTGCGCCGACGAACAGGCTCGGCGGCAGTAGCGCGATGTGCCGCGGCAGCGGCTTCAGCGCGTAGTGAACCTTCGTCCACCCACTGCTCACGCTCCCATGCCGGCGGCTGCGCCGGAGCGCGCTCTGGCTTGGGGCCTCCGCGCGCACGCTTGACCTCCATCGAACGCTGATCAGCCGCCGTCATCGGCCGCTCTACCCGACGAGGTGCCACCCGATCATTGCGACCGTCGCGCCGCGGGCCAGCACCACCACTGGGCCGTCCGCCCGGACGACCACCCGGCCGATCCCCACGATCCGGACGCGGGCCGCGATCCTGGAACTCACCACGCGGACGCTCGGGCCGATCCCCACGGTCCGGACGCGGGCCGCTGCTGCGGGGAGCGCCAGTACGCGGACCGCTAGGACGGGCGCCGTCGGCACGGCCATAGCTCGGACGATCTCCACCAGGACGATCGCCACCGGGACGATCTCCACGGGGAGCTCGCTCAGGACGAGCGACCCCGGCATCCTCACGAGGGTCGCGGCGGGGACGACCATACCCTCTGGAATCTCCACGAGCACAGGACGGCCCTCCGCTCTGACCATCCGGTCGGCGAGGACCCCCAGTACGGCCGCTCCCACTGCGGTTGTAGCCGGCGCCATCCGACTGACGATCGGACGGCGCGCCAGAGGCCGAACGCGGACCACTTGCCCGCGGGGTTGCGGGACGCGGACCACTCGCCCGCGGGGTTGCGGGACGCGGACCACCACTACGTGGCGGCCCCGAACGAGGGGAACCCGAGCGCGAGTCGCCTCCGGAACCGCCAGAACGGCCGGCAGGGCGGCCAGCAGAACGCCCCGCAGATTGCGGGCGTCCGGAAGACTCGGATGAGGGGCGTCGACGGTCTGACGGCATAAGGATTCGATCCTACGAGGAAATGGACCCGAATCCGCTAGCTCACCTCGGTGAAGCCCGGGATCGGGTGGGAAAAAGCCCAAAGCCCCAGTTCTCAGACAGAGAACTGGGGCTTCGAGTGCGAAATCCGGCGGCGACCTACTCTCCCAGGGGGTCTACCCCCAAGTACCATCGGCGCAGGCAGTCTTAACTTCCGTGTTCGGGATGGGAACGGGTGTGACCCTGCCGCTATAGCCACCGAAATCTTTTGTTGTCAAGGATGCGCCAGATCTTCCCCTATGGGAACGAAATGGCAGCCCTCCAAGGACTCCAGAGCAAGCACGAGCGATCGTAATTTAAGCCCTCGGCCGATTAGT